>JADLBI010000218.1 GCA_020847775.1 Opitutaceae bacterium | reverse complement strand
GCAATCTCACTGCGTCTCGATCAGTTCACCCAACGCCACGGCCACCGGCACCTGCGCGACGAAGCCCAACTGCTCCCGCGCCCGCGCCGGCTTGCCTAGCGAATGAATGATGTCGCCCGGGCGTGACTCGGTATAAAGCGGCGGCGACACCGCGGGATAATGCGCCGCGAAAACCGCCACAATGTCGCGCAACGATGTCGCCCGGCCCGTGCAGATGTTGGCCGCACCGGAAACGATGCCGGGTTGGGTTGCCGCGATCACATTCGCCCGCGCCACATCATGCACCGAAATAAAATCCCGCGTCTGTTGGCCATCGCCATAAATCGTCACCGCCTTGCCCTCGCGATAGCGCCGATCGAAAATCGAGATGACTCCCGAATACGGCGAAGCCGGGTCCTGCCGCGGGCCAAAGACATTAAAATAGCGATGGCAGCGCACAGTCACACCGCGCCCCGTGGTTTTGAGCAGAATCCCTTCCGATACCAGTTTCGCTTCGCCATAGGGACTGATTGGTTGCTTCGGCGCTTCCTCTTCAATCGGCAAAGCGGTCGCATCCCCGTATATCGCCGCCGACGAAGCAAAGACGATCCGTGCCACGCCCTGTGCCTCCGCGGCCGCCGCCACGAGTTCCGTCGCCCTGACGTTCAACCGCTGGTTCAATGCCGGATCTTGAATACTCTCTTGCACGCTGACCAGCGCCGCGAGGTGGATGATCGCTTCGGGTCGAAACCCGGCGACCAACGCGGCCAACACGCCGGGTTCCGCCACATCCGCCTCCACCAAGCGAAATGCGGCCGAACGCAACGCCGCGTTGAGATTGCGACGATGCCCCGTGCGGAAATTATCCACCCCCAGCACCTCATGCCCGGCCGCCAGTAATTGATCCGTGGTGTGACTGCCGATAAACCCGGCCGCACCCGTGACGAGTATGTTACCCATGCCTTCACACAACAGTTACCCCGCCCTCTGACAAGCCCTCACCCGCCCAGCCAAACGCAACTGTTCGTAATACGAACATTCGCCCCAGACTTCCGCCCCCCCTCCACGGCCAAGTTCACGGCCCAACCATACGCAACTGTTCGTATTACGAACAGTCGAGATTGGCTCTTTCCCCGGGTGGCACCCGATTTGATGAATGTTCGCGCCGCGAAAAGGTTGCGTTCACCTCCGGCAACTTCATTGGCTCGTGGCTCTTCCTCCCATGCCTTCCCCAACCCGTCCCGTCCAACTGCGTTGCAATCATCTGGTCAATCCCCTTGGCCAGCACGACTCCGCTCCGCGCTTGAGCTGGCAACTCGCCTGCGGCAACCGGCGCGGTGCCCGGCAAACCGCTTACCGGATCACCGTTTCCACCAAGCGCGGAGGCCCTGCCGATCTCTGGGACAGCGGCGTGGTGTCTTCCGACGCCACACACGATGTTATTTACGGCGGCAAGCCCCTCGCCTCCCGCCAACGCGCTTGGTGGCGCGTCGCCGTGCGCGACGAGTTGGGCCAATCCACCACCAGCGCGCCCGCGTATTGGGAAACAGGGTTGCTCAATAACTCGGATTGGTCTGCGCAATGGATCGGCAGTGCTCTCGCCGGCGGACCGGAATCCTCGATTCCCAGCCCCTACCTGCGCACCATTTTCAATCTCGCCAAACCGATCGCCGACGCCCGCCTTTTCGTCACCGCGCTCGGACTCTATGAATTCTCGATCAACGGCGAACGCGTCGGCGTGGAGCAATTCGCCCCCGGCTGGACCGACTACGCCAAGCGCGTGCAATACCAAGCCTATGATGTCACCAAGTTACTCCAGCCCGGCGCCAATGCCGCGGGCGCGATTCTCGGCGACGGCTGGTATAGCGGCCGCATCGGCTGGCGCTCGCGCGGTTATTACGGCGAGCGTCCCAAACTCCTCGCGCAGTTGGTCGTCACCTACCGTGACGGCTCGATTGAAACTATCGCAACGGATGGTGGGTGGAAAACCGCTTTCGGCGCCGTGGTGGACAATGACTTCATGGCGGGCGAAACCCACGACGCGCGCCGCGAGCTCACCGGCTGGGCCTCCGCGGATTACGACGACAGTGCCTGGCAACCCGCGACCACCTTTCCCGCGCCCGCCATTGAGCTCTCGCCGACCATCGGTCCGCTCGTGCGCGTCACGCAGGAGCTCAAACCCATCGCCGCGCCGCGCAAACAAGACGCGTGGCCGGAACCCGTGTGGATTTTCGATCTCGGTCAGAACATCGCCGGCCGCGTTCGCCTGCGCGTCAAGGGCGCGGCCGGACGCATCGTGAAACTTCGTTTCGCCGAGATCCTCGACCCAGCCAGCCAACAGCTCTACACCGACAATCTCCGCGCCATTCGCTGCACCGATTTCTACACCCTGCGCGGCGACTCCGCGGACGAGATTTGGGAGCCCAAATTCACCTTCCACGGTTTCCGCTACGTCGAGGTCAGCGGCTACCCCGGCGAGCCAACCGCGGACGCCATCACCGGCATCGTGCTGCACAGCGACACCCCACGCACCGGCGATTTCTCCTGCGACGACGCTCTCATCAACCAACTCCAGCGCAATATCGATTGGGGCCAGCGCGGCAACTTTCTCGAAGTGCCCACCGACTGCCCGCAGCGCAATGAGCGCCTCGGCTGGATGGGCGACGCGCAGGTGTTCATCCGCACCGCCGCGTGGAATCGCGACGTGCAGGGCTTCTTCATCAAATGGCAACGCGACATCGCCGACGCGCAGGGCAAACAGGGCGAGTTCTCCGCCGTCGTGCCGCACGTTGAAGGCGTGCCGCCCGATGGCGGTCCCGCTTGGGCCGATGCCGGCATCATCTGCCCGTGGACCATCTATCTGTGCTACGGCGATCGCGCCTTGCTCGCGCAACACTACGGCTCGCTCAAGCGCTTCATCGCCTATCTCAAAAGCAAATCACGCGACCTCATCCGTGTGCACCCCGCCATCGGCGAATGGCAGGGCTTCGGCGATTGGCTCGCGCTCGACGGCAGTGGCAAAACCGAGGGCGGCACACCGAAGGATTTGATCGGCACGGCGATGTTTGCCCACAGCACCAGCCTCGCCGCACAAATCGCCCACCTCCTCGGTGAAAAGCAAGACGCGGCCGCGTTTGAGAAACTGCATGCGCGCATCCGCGCCGCTTACCAAAAGCGCTTCGTCTCCGCCGATGGGCTCGTCACCGGCCTCACCCAAACCGCCTATGTGTTGACGCTGCAATTCGACCTCGCGCCGGAAAATCTCCGCCCTAAGCTCCTCGCCGAACTCGTGCGCGACATTGAGCAACGCGGCCACCAGCTCACCACGGGATTTGTCGGCACTTCTTACCTGCCCCACGTTTTGACGCGTTTTGGCCGGATCGATGTCGCCTACAAATTACTCCACCAAAAGAAGTGGCCGTCATGGCTCTACGCCGTCACCCAAGGCGCCACCACCATCTGGGAACGCTGGGACGGCTGGACGCCAGAAAAGGGCTTCCAGGACAAAGGCATGAACTCCTTCAACCATTACGCCTATGGCGCGATTGGCAGTTGGCTGTATCAAGTCGTCGCCGGTATCGAACTCGACCCCGGGCGACCCGCCTACAAACACATCCGGCTCGCGCCGCAACCCGGCGGTGAACTCAAGCAGGCCCGCGGTCACATCCGCTCTATCCACGGCGAAATCGTCAGCGCGTGGAAGCTCGGTGCCAACCGCTTCGATTGGGAAGTCATGGTGCCCGCAAACACCACCGCCACCGCCAGCTTCCCCGTTCCTGCCGGCGCTAAGCTGACCGAAGGCGGCAAAGCGGTCCGCGCTTCCACTTTGTCGGCCGTTAAACTCGAGGCCGGTCGCTACAAGTTCACCGCCACGTGGAAAGCCTGAGCCGTAGCCACGAATCCTGATTTCTTAACCACAGATGAACACAGATGCACACAGATAAAACATCGGTTTGGTATCTGTGTGAATCTGTGTTCATCTGTGGTTAGAATGCTTGGTTCCATTCGTGGTTAAAAACTCAACCCCTTATGCCCACCCGTAAAAAATGGCGCATCGTCGGCATCAATTTTGACTTCCGGCACATGGATCACCTGCTCGCGTTTGCGCACCGCGAGCCCAACGCCGAGATTGTCGGCATCTCGCATCACGACCCGCGGGAGATGCAGGATGTCATTCGCCACTGTGCGATCCCCGCCGACCGCGTCTTCACCGATTGGCGCGAATGCATGGAAAGGACGAAGCCCGATGTCGTCATCACCTGCCCGGCCAGTGGCGCGCATGCCGATTGGGTGGAGCGCATCGCGCCCTACGGCGTGCATGTGCTCGTGGAAAAGCCTTTTGCGGCCAACCTCGCGCAGGCCGACCGCATGATCGCGGCGATGAGAAAGACCAAGCGCCAACTCGCCATCAACTGGCCGCTCGCGTGGTATCCGCCGCACCTCACCGCCAACCGCCTCATCCGCGAGGGTGCGATCGGCGAGCTACAAGAGGTGCATTACTACGACGGCAATCGCGGCCCCATCGCACACCACGACGATCCCGCCGCGCCCGAACCCACACTCGCCGCCAAAAAGTCGAGTTGGTTCTACGCCAAAAACGGCGGCGGTTCACTCATCGATTATCTCGGTTACGGCGCGACCCTCGGCACTTGGTTTTTCGACGGCAAGAAGCCGACCGAAATCACCGCCGTGACCGGTGGCGCGAAAGGTGTGCCGGTTGACGAACAAAGCGTCACCATCGCGCGTTACGGCGACTGGCTCTCCACGTTCCACACGCGGTGGGGCACCTTCACCAGCCCGTGGGTGCATCAACCGCAGCCCAAATGCGGCTTCGTGCTCAAAGGCACCACCGGCACCATCGCCAACTACGACTACGAACCCACCATCCGTTTGCAGACGCGCCAACACCCCGCAGGCAAAGTGATCAAGGTCGATGCACTGCGGAAGCCGCGGCAAAATCCCGTGCAGTATTTTCTACACTGTCTCGCACACGGCGAACCCATCACCGGTCCACTCTCCGTCGCCTACGCTCGCATCGGTCAGCAGATCGTCGATACCGCCGCCCTCAGCGCCAAGACCAGGCTGCCACAGAAACTTCTGAAATGAGCTCAACCACGAATGGTCAGCGTGTTCCAACCACAGATGAACACAGATTCACACAGATAAGACATCGGTTTGGCATCTGTGTCTATCTGTGTTCATCTGTGGTTAAATTGACCTGAAATTCATTCGTGTAAACTAGAGTCCATTGCTTCGCCATCTCCGCCAAGCCTCCGTCGTGGTTAAAAAATCCCTTCTTCATGCGCCCGTCTAAACTCGACTATCTGCCGCGTGGACCG
>JADLBI010000217.1 GCA_020847775.1 Opitutaceae bacterium | reverse complement strand
TGGGACCCCGCCAATATTCAATACGTGTCCACGAGCGATTGCCAAGTGAGCGCGCGCTTCACGGCGGCGGCTTTGGCGGGAAGCGCGAATTCCACCAACGCATCTTTCTGCTCGCCGGGATAGAGCTCGAAGTAGTTGTCGCTCGAGCGGTGGTCATAGCCGGGCACGTCGAAGGCGAAGCGGTGTTGAAACACATCGGAGCGGAACGTAAGCAGCACTTGGGTCGGCGTGAGCTGGCGCGCAGTGACGCTGGTCCGGCCTCGCGGTAGATCGAGGAAGCGCGGCGGCGTGAGGAACACGGTTTCCTCGCTCACACGCTGGCCGTTGATCTCGAGCGCGATGCGCAGGTAGAGGTGGTCGCGGCCGAGCTCGGCGAGTGGCTTCCTTAGGTCAAGCGTGTGTTGTTTCACGCTCTGGCCGTAGCGCAGGCGCACGTCCTTTTTCGCCGAAGCGATGATGCGGCCGTCGAGGTGAAACAGATCCCACACCAGCAGGCCGTCGGTGGTTTCCGGATGATCATAAACCGTGTAGAGATGGACCCGGTCCACCGAACTGCGGCGGTAATTGCCGATGATGGCGGTCTCGCCGCCGGGCACGCGCGCGCTGACCAGCGCGGGGGCGAAGAAGCGGCGCGCGACGTGGTGCAGCGCCTTCCAGCGGCCGGTGTGCTCGATCGAACTCCACGAGGCGACGGGCCAGCAATCATTGAGCTGCCAGTAGAGCGCGCCCATGCAGCGCGGCATCGTGCGCCGGTAGTGCTCGACGCCGGTCTGCATGCAATGCGCCTGGTTGAGCTGCGAGAGGTAGATGAGCGCGTCCTGGTTTTTCGGGAAGCAATAGAGCCGCGAAACGTAATCGAGAATGATCTGGTTGCCCGCGGTGTTCTTCTGGTGGTTCTCCATCACCGGCCCGAAGACGTTGTTGTCCTTCGCTGCGCTAAACGTGGCGTTGGTCGCGGGTGAGCTGTAGCTCTGCATGCCGAATTCGGACACGAAGCGGAACTGCCACTTCTCGTAGTCCTTCACCGGATGGCGCGCGTGCCACACGTCCCAGAAATGCGTGTCGCCGCTGATCTCACCGAGCGACTTGATCGTGTAGTCGTTGCTGCGGCCTTCACCGCGATAAGGTGAAGTTGGCCAATACGCCGTGACGCCATCGTGCGCGGCGACGGCGGCAGGGAGCAGCTGGTGGAAAATCGCGTCGTAGTTTTTGCGCAACTTGCGGTCGGCCTTGAGCGCGTCCCAGTTGAGCGTCTCGATTTCGTTGTTGCCGCACCAGAGCGCGAGCGAGGCGCGGTGGCGGATGCGGCGGATGTTGTCGGTAGCCTCGCGTTTGACGCTGGCCAGAAACTCGCGGTCGCGGGGATAGAGCGTGCAGGCGAACATGAAGTCCTGCCACACGAGCAAGCCGAGTTCGTCGCACACGTCGTAAAACTCCTCGCTTTCGTAGAGGCCGCCACCCCACACGCGCATCATGTTCATGTTGGCCTGCGCGGCGGAGACAAAGTCGCGCTCGTAATCGGCGCGCGTAAGCCCGGCGACGAAGCTGTGCGCGGGAATCCAGTTGGCTCCCTTGGCGAAAATCGGCCGGCCGTTGACGACGAATTGAAACGACTCGCCCCATTGGTCCTTAGCGCGGTCCAGCGCGATGGTGCGCAACCCGATGCGGCGCGACCACGTGCCGATGGCGCGGCCCTGTTTGTCCACCGCGCGAACCTCGGCCGAATAAAGCGGCTGCGCGCCGTGACCGTTGGGCCACCATAATTGCGGATTGCGGAGTTCGGATTTTAGATTGGCAGCGCGACCACTGACCTCGGCGACGACTTGGTCGCCCAGCGAGATTGTAACATAATACGTTACAAACCGGTCGGGGCGGGCGAGCTCAGGAGTGAAAACGAGGGTGACGGAGCCGTCGCGGGCGGAGTGGTCCTGCGCGATGCGGACGGAGTCGAGGCGGTTGGCGGTCCAAGCTTCGAGGCGCACATCGCGCCAGACGCCGGCCGTGGCGAAGCGCGGACCCCAGTCCCAACCGAACTGGCATTGTTCTTTGCGGAAAACGGAGCAGCGGCCGACAGAATCGTTGTATTCCTTGGGCTGATGCTCAGGGCGGGTTTTGGGCAGGGCGCGGCCGACGCTGGCGAAGACGAAACGCAGTTCGTTGCGTCCGCGTTGGAGCAGCGGCTTCACATTCCAACGCCAGGTGACGAACATATTGTCGGTGGCGGCGATTTTTTTGCCGTTGAGATATACGGTGCAGAGCGTGTCGAGCCCGTCACAAACGAGTTCGACGACTTCCTCGCGCAGCAACGTGGTGGCGACGGTAAACGTGGTGCGATATTCCCAATCGCGCTGCTCGATCCATTGCAGGTCGAGCTCGTTGGTGCCGAAGAACGGATCGGGAATCAGTTGGTGGCGGCGCAGATCGCGGTGGACGCAGCCGGGGACGACGGCGGCGCGCCAAGTGGATTGTTGGGTGGCGTCGCGGAATTTCCAGGCAGTGGATGCGAGAGCCAGGGTGGGCATAAAATTATAACCGAACAAGCAGGCGGCGGACGCCTTCGATGGGTGGATCGGTGATAAACTTGAGTTGGTGCGCGGAGCCAAGGCTTTCAGCGATGGTGCGTTGGGCGAGTGGCGATTGGAGAATTACGCCACTCAGCCCAGTGGGTAAAGGTTGGACAGGAGACAGGCCGAAGAGCCGTTGGCTGACCGTGAGCGCGAGTTGGGCGTGCTCGCGGACGGAGTCGGTCAGAATGGCGGCAGCTTCCGGCGAGTGGGCGGCGGCGTATTGGGTGACGAGCGGGGCGAGCTCGGCGACCGCACCGGGCGGCGTGGTAGGCGCGTAGAAATGCCGCAACAAGGCGTTAGTCTCATGCAATTTCACCTGATCGCAGACGGCGTGACCGAGGGTGGAGGGCTCGGCCCAGCCTTGCAGTTCGAGCAAGGCGCGCGCGACGGCGCGGCGGCCGAGATCGTGCGCGCTGCCGCCATCGCCAAACCGCCAGCCCAAACCGCCGGCGTAGTGGGCGGAGCCGTCTAGGCCGCGCGCAGCGACGAAGGAGCCGGTGCCGACGTGCAGCACGAGGCCGGGTTGACCGCCGGTGGCGAGTTCAAGCACCGGAATGGAATCATCAAACGCATGCACTACACCGAGGCCATGTAGTTCGGTGGCAAACTCGCGCCAGAAAAGGCGACTGCCAGCCATGCAGAGCACGGTGTGGGAGATCGTCGGGTTCTGAGCGGACGCGATGAGCTCGTGCAGATTATCCGTGATTAACCGGTGAATGTCCGCGCGAGCGGTGAGGCTGGGGCTGCAACCGGCGGCGGTGCGCCGCGCGACACTGGCACCGGACGCATCCACGAGGATGAATTCCGTCTTGGTGCCGCCACCGTCGATGCCGATTTTGAAAGTCATGGAGTTAACCACGAAATATACAAAAAACACGAAATGAAACCCACGGAAAACGCGGAAAGAGATGCGTGGTTTGCGTGGAGCCTGTTGGCTGCCAAAAGACTAATCTTGGTCTCAGCCTTTTCGTGTCATTCGTGTGTTTCGTGGTTATAAAACTCATGCGAGCTGTTTGCTGAGGCGGTGTTTGTATCTTTCGCCGACCTGGCGGGTGTGCGCGATGGCGCCGGGCAGATTTTGACTGCGCAACACGGGCAGCGGATGGCCTTGGGCGCGCATCCACGTCATGGTTTCGAGCATGAGGAGGTTGAGCAACATGCCGCCGACGAGGGTGGAGGTGGGGCCGGACATGAGGCCGTCGCCGAGATCGATGAGGGTGTCGCCCGGCACGCCGAAGTTATCGAGCGTGTGATGGGCGATGGCGTGCAGGTTTTTGCCGCCCGGGTGCACCGTCTTCGCAGTAGATGACATCGCGACCGAGGTGAGGCCGACGATGTTGAGTCCTTTTTCTTTGGCGTAGAGTGCGACTTCGATGGGCGCGGAGTTTTTGCCAGAGTTGGAGATGACGATGATCGTTTCGCCGGGCCGCAGTTCGTAGCGGCGGTCGTAGCGGCCAGCGAGCGCGGTGCCGTAGCCGACGAGGTTTTCGATAAAGCCGCCGGTGGGATCGAGCACGCCGTTGACGCAGACGAGGCCGCCAGCGCGGCTGATGATCTCGCGCGCCAAGACTTCGCTGTGGCCGCTGCCGAAGACGTGCAGCATGCCGCCCGCGGCGAGATTGCGCCCGATGATCGGCGCGAGCGCGGTGATGACCGGTTGGTTTTTTTCGCGCGTCGCGGCGATGAGCGCGGTGGATTGCTGGTAGAACGAATCAGCGGGGGAGGGCATGAGGCCCAAGAAATAGGCTTCCCCTGACGGAAGTCGCGGCAAAAAGAAACCGGCCGCGCGGTCCTCGTCGATGAATCAATTAGACGGCTCGGCGGCGGCGCTGCCACCACGCACCACCCAGCGCGGCCAGACCAAGCAGGACCGCGTAGGTCGAGGGTTCGGGGATGGCACTGGCGGGGTAGGTGAACATCGACGGGGAGAATGTGCCGGTGTTGAAAGTGAAGACGCGAGTATGATCCACCATGCCGACGAGATGAGCGGAGGCATTTTCATCGCCGCCGATGGAGAAGTTGCTAGCCAACGACCCAATCGTGGTGGTGCCGGCCACGAGCGAGCCATTGAAATAGAAGCTCGCGACACTATTCTCGTTCACGACGATGGCCGCATGATACCAAGTGCCAGTCGAGAGTGCTGGCGAGCTCGCAAAATAACCGGTGCCAGACTTGGCACCACGCAGGGTGTCATTACTCTCTTCGAACAGCAGCCCAACGCCGCTAGAAGCGCCGAAGCCCGCCAGCGCGACCCATTGGGTGGTATCCAAATTGGAGAACATCACCCAGGTCTCGATGGCGAAGTTGGTGGAGAGGCCGAGATTGCTCGCGGTCTCGTAATGCGCCGAGCCACCGAGATTGACGGCGAGCGGGCTGCCGGAGCCGGGGGTGAAGTTGGTGTAATTGCCGCCGCTGCCGGAATACGTGAGGTTGGTGCCCACAGAGGCGGTGAGGGTGGAGTTGAGGGCGTTGCCGGAAACGGCGCCCGGATCGTCCTCGCCCATGCGCCAGAGACCGACGGTGGTTTGGGCGGAAGCGGTGGTGATCATGCAGGCCAGCAAAGTGGCCAGTGCGAACGAGCCGCGAACAAGAGAGTTCATGGTGTCGGGTGGGGTTGGGCCAGATAAGAGATTTCAATTTCGCGGTAGGGCAATCCCAAACAGCCGTGTCCCGCCATACGCCACAAAGACCGAACCCGCTGCAATCAAAAGGCACGCGGGAGCGTGATTAACGCAAATGCGCGGTGGACTGCAGGTAGAACGAATCGGCGGGGGCATGGAGCCCAAGGAATAGGCTTCCATCCGCGGAAATCGCGGCAAAAGTAGGCGCGCCCCATTAGCACCATGCGATTACCCTGCGCCCTTGTGTTTTTGTGTTTTGCCCTGTCGGCCCGGGCCGAGCCGTTGCCGATCGAGGAATTCGCCCACATGCCGATGTTTGACGGCATGACGTTGTCGCCGGACGGCAAAACGGTCGCCTACGTGGAAACCGTCAAGGGCCGGCAAAAAATCCTGATGCGCAACCTCGACACCAACAAGGTTATGGGCATCGAGATTCCGAACACCGGGCGACCGTGGGTGACGCAGGGCACTAGGCTCGATTGGCTGAACAGTCATCGGCTTTTGTTCAGTCTGTATCCCGGTGGGTTTTCCGCGATGGACAAGGACGGCAAGCGCTACGAAGGGCTCACCGGCAAAGACCGCTACTCAATCCACCAAGGCACATACCTCACCACTCCGTATACCTTGTTTAATTTTTACGACGAACAAAACGGCACCGTGCTGCTGACGGAATACGACACGGCTTATGCGGTGGATGGTATCGGCGCGAACCTGTGGGTGGATCTGGGCAACCGACCGCATGTGCTGAAGGTCAACTCGCGCACTGGCGGCTTCGAGCGCGTGGAGGAAAATCCCGGCGATATCGCGCAATGGGTGCCCGATGCGAACGGGGCGTTGCGCGTGGCGGTGCAGACTAAAAAAGGCGTTTCACGCGTGGTGTATCGCGCGACGGTGGCTTCTCCCTGGCAGCCGCTGCCTGGCGCGGATTTTTCCGATCCAGCGGTGCGGCCACTGGCGTTCTCCGGCGACAACCAGACCCTCTACGTCGTCAAATACACGGCCGACCGCCACTGGGCCGTCTACCCGTTTGACTTTCGCACGATGGCGTATGGCGAGGCCTTGGTCACGAACGACACCTACGACATCATCCCGGTGGAATGGCGTTCGTTTGCCAACGGCGTGGCGCAGCAGGCCTTGGTGTTTGCGCCGGGGCCGGGCGGCCGCTTGCTGGGCGTGCGCTACCTGACCGATTATCCCCGGGTGCGGTGGTTCGATGAGACGATGGCGCGGCATCAGGCCGCGATTGACGCGACGCTGCCGGGCAAGGCCAATACAATCGTCAGCATGAGCGCGGACCTCAATCGCATGCTGGTGTTGTCGTGGGCCGCACATGACCCTGGCACGTATTACCTGTATGAAACCGAGGGCCCCAAGCTGAGCAAGTTACTGGCGCGCATGCCGTGGGTTGATCCGGAGAAGATGGCGCAGACGGTGGCGATCAAGTTCAAGGCGCGCGACGGCCAGCGCATTCACGGTTACCTGACGCTGCCGAAGGGACGTGGGCAGAAAAATCTGCCAATGGTCGTGATGCCGCACGGCGGCCCGCGCACCCGCGACGTTTGGGGTTACGATCCGTATGTCCAATTTCTGGCCAACCGCGGCTATGCGGTGCTGCAGGTCGATTACCGCGGCTCGGCGGGCTACGGCGACGCGTTTCTAAAAAAAGGTCGCCGCAAGGTCGGCACCGACACGCAGCACGACATCACCGACGCTGCGCGCTGGGCCATCGCGAAGGGCTTGGCCGACCCGAAGCGCGTGGCGATCATGGGCGCGAGTTTCGGCGGTTATTCCGCGATGATGGGCGTGGCCACGGAACCGGGGCTTTACCGCTGCGCGATCAATATCGCGGGCGTGACCGACTGGATCGAGTTGATCAAGGAGAAGGCCAATGTGTTTCCTCGCTCCTATGGTCCGACAGTGAGCATCGTCGGCGACCCAGTGAAGGATGCCGCGGAACTGCGGGCGACCTCGCCACGCTATCTCGCGCGCAACATCAAGGTGCCGGTGTTGATGATCCACGGGCGCGACGATCCGGTCGTGCCTTACAGTCAGGCCAAGCTCATGGCCGAAGCATTGCAGGAGGCGGGCGGCACCTATGAACTCATGGCGAAATACAACGAGGCGCATGGCCTTGATAACTATAAAAACGTTATCGAAGCGATGGAGCGCATCGGCGCATTCTTGCAAAGGAACATGCCGGCGAATTGAATCGCGGGACATGATACGCGCCGTTGACCACATCAATATCGTCGTCACCGATCTGGCCCGTTCGGTGGCGTTTTACACCGAACTACTGGGCTTTCGTTTGGCCAAGGAAGCGACGCTGGAGGGCGCGTGGATCGACCGCATCGTCGGGCTCAAGGGTGTGCGGGGGCGCGTCGCCTATGTGGTGGCCCCGGCGGGCGAGCCGCGCATCGAATTGCTGTGCTACGACGCACCGGTCGGGGCAGATCCCTCGGATAATCGGCAGGCCAACACGCGCGGCCTGCGCCACCTCGCGCTGCGGGTGGACGACATTGCGGCGATGACGGCGAAGCTGCGCGCTGCGGGCGTCACCGTCTTCAGCGACCCGGTGCGCGTGCCCTCTGGCGTGGTGAGCCACGACGCCGGCGAGAAGACGCTCGTGTATTTTCTCGATCCCGACGGCGTGATTCTGGAACTGGCGGAATATCGGTGAACCGCGCCCGTCCACCCGGGACCAAGTGTTCGTATTACGAACAATCGGGTGTGTTCCGGTTTATGGCTAATGTTCGTATTACGAACAGTTCACTCGGGGCGGACGGCCTTGGAGATCACGCTTCCCAACGGCCGTAGATGCCGCAGGGAAGGATTTTGCCGTCGTGTTGAACCGGCAGGCCGACTTCGCCGGCAGTAATCGAGCCGGTGCGGCCGGTCATCAACTCGCCAAGGAGGTTGGCGACGACGGTGGGCGAGAGGCGCGCGGTGTAGGCGTTAATGAGAAAAAAGACCGGCTGGTCGCTAAGCAGTTCGCGGCATTCGCGGAGGAGCATCCACAAGTGGTCTTCGAGTTTCCACATTTCGCCGGTGCTGCCGCGGCCGTAGGTCGGCGGGTCCATGATGATGGCGTCGTAGCGTTTTTCGCGGCGGATTTCGCGGCGCACAAATTTTAGGCAATCATCCGTGATGTAGCGGATCGGAGAATCGGCGAGGCCGGAGAGCGCGGCGTTTTCGCGGCACCATTTCACCATGCCCTCGGCGGCGTCCACGTGGCAGACATGGGCACCCGCCTTGGCGGCGGCGCAGGTGGCGGCGCCGGTGTAGCCGAAGAGGTTGAGCACGTTGACCGTGCGGCCGGCCTGGACGGCGCTCTTGATGCGCGCGCTGAACCACTCCCAATTGACGGCCTGTTCGGGAAAGAGCCCGGTGTGTTTGAAATTTGTGGGCCGGATTTTAAAAGTGAGCCCGAGCGACGCGTAGCGGATGGTCCAGTTCTCCGGCAGGGTGCGACGAAACTCCCACTGGCCGCCGCCCTGTTCACTGCGGTGGTAAAACCCATCCCAACTCTTCCACGGTGCACCGGGCTCGCGACCATGGCGCGGCCAGATGATTTGCGGGTCGGGTCGCACGAGGGTGAAGTCGCCCCAGCGCTCCTGCTTCATGCCGTCGCCGCAATCGAGCAACTGGTAATCCTGCCAGTTGCTGGCGGTCAAAATCGCGGGGCGTTCCGGTGTCATGCGGGCCAGCATGGAGAGCGGAAGCGGGGCGGGAATCAAAAACGTGGCTAAGTAAATTCACCCAGACGCCAATGGTTGACACCTGGAGGCATTGCCGGTGCTTTGACCCTTCCATAATTTGTCATGAACTCACGAAAGCTACTCAACACGGTCTGCGGTCTGGCCTTGGCCACGGCCCTGACCGCGGTGTCGGCCCTGGCCGATGTCATCGTCACGAAGAACGGCGCCCGCCTCGTCGGCCACGTCACCAAGATCGAAGACGGCAAGATTTACGTCAGCACCGATTTCGCGGGCGACCTCGTCGTCAAGCAAAGCGAAGTCACCGGCCTGACGACCGATGCGCCGGTCAATGTGCGGCTCGCCAGCGGCACCACGCTGCAAGGCACCGTAGCGACCAGCGACGCCGGCATCACGATCGCCGGGGCCGACGGCCAGCTCAGCACGCAGGTTGAAAAAGTGGCCACCACGTGGGCGGCCGGCGCGGAAGATCCGCAGGTGGTGAAAATGCGCGAGACGCTCGCGGCCAAGGAGCGCCATTGGGCCTACGAAGCCGCGCTCGACATCAACGGCAAGTCCGGTAACCAGAGCCAACTCGGCACGCAGGTCAGCGCGCGCGCGACCCTCAAGACCGCCGAGGACACCCTGCAGTTCTACACCGCCTACAACCGGCAGGAGACCGGCACCGTGAAATCAGCCGACCAGTTCAACGCCGGGGTGGATTACGCCAACAACTTCTCGGGCCGCAAGTCATGGTATGTGCGCGACGAGATAGGCTTTGACCGCGTCAAGGACATCGAGCTCTACAACATCGCCGCCGCCGGTCTGGGCTATGATTTCATCAAGGAAGACAAGCGCCTGCTCACGGGCCGCACCGGTCTCTCGTTCCGCTATGAGGGCTACAAGAACCCGTTCACCTCGGACATCAAGAGCATCGGTCTCGACTTCGGGCTCAACCACGAGTGGGAGTTCTCTGGCTCCAAGCTCGTCAACCGCCTTGCCTATGTGCCCGCGTTTGAGGACTTCGGCAGCTTCACCGTCAAGCACGAGTCCTACTACGAGCTGCCGCTCAGCAATCCGCAGTGGAAGCTCCGC
>JADLBI010000216.1 GCA_020847775.1 Opitutaceae bacterium | reverse complement strand
TCGGAGGATTCAGAAGAACAATATGAAATTGTTTCCTCTTTCGGCATGTTCTGGCAAAAGAATGCGGTTGAGTGGACCGCCACGCCAAAGCTGCTCGGGATGCAGCAGATTGGAGCCACGCCAGTGGATTTCTGCAAACAGCTTGGAGTTTACCTTTTGTATGACGGTCGCGAAGTGATCTATGTGGGCCGGACAACCGACCGCCCCCTTGGCCGCCGGCTCTACGAGCACACTCTTGATCGGATGTCGGCGCGGTGGGACCGATTTTCCTGGTTTGGCCTTTTGCCCGTTGCTGAGTCAGGACAACTCGGCGATCTGCCCAACACTCATGTCGCCGCAAAACTCATTCCAGCGCTTGAGGCGATTCTGATTGAGGCATTGGAGCCGCGCCAGAACCGCAAACGTGGCGACGACCTCGCGGCAGTCGAGTATTTGCAGAAAATTGATCCAGAAATTGAGAAGAAAAGGATAAAGGCCACGCTTGATGCGGCGCTGAACAAACTCTGAACGAAGCGATGCGCTTGAGCAAATCGCGCCGCGTCGGTGGTTTGAGGGTCCGGTTGCCTCATGGTGGCGGCGAATGAACGGGAATCGGGATTTACAAGCCGGGCGGCGCGTGTGAACTTCCCGGCTCACCGCGGTGCAACTCGAAAATCCGAAACTCCTGACGCTCGAAGACGCCATGGCGGCGCGCGCCAAGCTGCGCGAGGCCGGCAAAAAGCTGGTGCTGACCAACGGGGTTTTCGACCTGTTGCACACGGGGCACCTCTATTATCTCAAGGAGGCGCGCAAACTCGGCGATGCGCTGTTTGTCGCGATCAATAGCGACGCCAGCGTGCGCGCGCTCAAGGGTCCGGCCCGGCCGGTGATGAGCGAGGAGCAACGCGCTTACGCGCTCGGCGCGTTGTGGTTCGTGACCGGCATTGTCATCTTTCGCGAGCCGCGGCTCACCCCGGAAATCCGCGTGCTGCGGCCCGATGTTTACTGCAAGGCGGGGGATTACACCTTGGATAAATTGAATCCCGAGGAGCGGGCGGAGTTGGAGAAATGCGGCGCAGCCATCAAGTTCCTGCCGTTTCTAGAAGGCTTCAGCACAACCAGCCTGATCGAGCGCATCCGCCGCGCCGGGGAGATTTGAATTTTATGCGCATCGTCATTCTTGGCTCCGGCCGCGGCAGCAACGCCCGGGCGATTTTGCAAGCACAGCGCGCCGGGCGGCTCGGGCGCGGCGAGGTCGTGCAGATTTTTTCCGACCAGCCCGACGCGGGTATCTTGCAACTGGGCGCGGAGTTTGGCGTGTCCGCGGCGCATCTGGACGCGTCGCCGTTCAAGACCAAGCTCGAGGGCGAGGGCGAGGCGCGCTACATCAAGGCGATTCAAGCGTGCGCGCCTGATGTGGTGGTGCTCGCAGGGTTCATGCGCGTGATCAAGCCGGGGTTTTTGGACGCGTTTGCGGGGAAGATTATCAACCTACATCCGAGCTTGCTGCCGAGTTTTCCGGGGCTGGACGGTATTGGGCAGGCGTGGCGGCGCGGGGCGAAAATCACCGGTTGCACGGTGCACCACGTCACGGCCGAAGTGGACGGCGGTCCGATCATCGACCAAGCGGCGGTGCGGGTGGAGGCGGAAGATACATTGGAGACACTGACGGCGAAGGTGCATGCGGCCGAACATGCGTTGTTGCCCGCGGTTTTGGCGCGATTGAGCGAGACCTGATGCACGCGGACATCTGGCAGATGCCGTTGAAAAATCCGCCGCAACTGGTGCAGGCGGGCCGGGCCGTGCACGGTCGGCGCGCGCGGAAGGAGGTGTTTCACCTGCCGGAGCTGTGGTGTCTGCACCTCTACAATTTTCACGGGCGGCTCGCGATCGACGAGCGCGAGTTTGAGGTGCGACCGGGCTGGGTGGGCGTGACGCCGCCGAACGCGCGCATTGTTTTCCATTACGAAGGCGAGTCGTGGCATGGCTTCGCGCATTTCCGGCTACCCACGCGGGGCGATTTGGTGCCGATGCCGGTGTTGCAGGATTTGGGCGGGAGCTACGGGCGACTGGCCAAGGCGCTCGACGAGGCGGCGGGGTGGTTGCCTTCGATGCCGTGCCGCTCCTCGGTGCGGCTGTGGGAAATCCTGTGGCAGTTGGTGACGCAGCCGTTTTTGGAAAAAACGCCGAAGCGGCAGCTGCATCCGGCGCTTAGCCACGCGGTGCGCGAGATCGAGGTGCATCTGGCCGAAGCGCAGTCGATCCCCGCGCTGGCGCGGGGCGCGGAGATTTCGCACAACCACCTGACGCGATTGTTCAAGGCCGAGTTCGGCCTGACGGCCGAGGGTTACATCCGCCAGCGCCGGATCGAGCGGGCGCAACACCTGCTCGTGCACACGACGATGGCGATCAAGAGCATCGCGGCGGAGGTCGGGCTGCCGGACCTGCATTTTTTCAACAAGACGATCCGCGCGGCGACTGGGCAAAGCCCGCGGCATTATCGCGCGCGCCACGCCACGGCATCGGGTGCGGGCCGGTAATTACGTTTCGCGGCTTGCGCCGGGCGGCGGGCCGAGCGCAGGCTCGCGCATGACTTTAGTGGAACTCAAGGCGGCGTTCGCGCCGGACGATGTTGAGACCGTGGATGACCGGTTGCAGGAAGCCGGCTTGACCGGCTGGAATGTGTGGGAGGATGTGATCGCCCGCACCGCCGGTCTGCTGGGAGTTTTTGAAAGCGAAATCGCGGCCATGACGGCATGGGCGGAGCTGGTGGCGGCGTGCCCGGAGCTCGCGACGGCGCAACCGGGATTGCGCGCGTTGGAGGAACAGGAGTGGCGCGACCGCTACAAGGCGCATTTCAAGGCGTGGCAATTTGGCCGATTGCACTGGGTGCCGGTGTGGGAGCGCGGCACGTTCCACCTGCCCGCAGGCGACGAAGTGCTGTGGCTCGATCCCGGATTGGCGTTTGGCACGGGCAATCACGAGACGACGCGCTTGTGCGTCGAGCGTTTGGTGACGTGGGCGGGGCACGCGGACAAGGGCGTGCGCGTGCTCGACGCCGGGTGCGGCTCGGGGATTCTCGCTTTGTCCGCCGCGAAGTTGGGATTCGCGCGCGTGGCGGGTTTTGACAACGACCCGGAGGCGGTGCGGGTGAGTGATGAGAACGCGGTGCTGAATGGGCTGGCCGGAGCGGTCGAGTTTTACGAAGGCGATTTGGTTTCCGGGCTGGCGGGGAGGCAGGCGGATTTCGTCATGGCCAACATCCTCGGCCATGTTTTGATCGCGTTCGCGCCGCAGCTCGTGGCGGCGGTCGCGCCGGGCGGGACGTTGGTGTTGAGCGGAATTTTGGCGCGCGAAAACGCGGAGGTGTGTGCGGCGTTTCAAGCCGTCGCGCCCGGTTGGGCGGTGGAGAGCCGCGTGATGGGCGAGTGGAGCGATGTCAAACTTCAGCGTCCGAACTGAAATGCTTGGCGCGTTTGGCTACCGGCCAGCGCGCGCGGCGAAATAGTTTTCGTAGAGCGCGCCGATTGGCCCACCAGCGGGGTGGCGCGCGAGTAACGCGTCAAGCAGGCGGCCCTCCTCGGTCGGGAAGTCCCAACCGGCGAAATAGATGGTCGAGCGCACTCCGAGGGAAGCCGCGGTGCTGATCAGGCGGTCCGTGCCGATATGGCGATCCATGACGAGCCCGGGATCGGCGGGAAAGAGGTAGGACTGGCTGGCTGGCATGTAGAGGAGGCGCGACGCGCCAAACGCCTCCACCCACGGGTAAATAGGCCAGCGCGTCGAGCTTGGGTCCTCCCACGCGTAGTGCCACACGGCGATGCGCCACTCAGGCGGAAGCTCGTTGCGGTAGATGGCGGGTTGCTCATCCTGCCACCAGCAATTCGCCATGACGAGGTCGAGCGAGGGATTGCGCGCCCGGGCGCGCGCGCCAAATTCGCGGAGGAAGCGGGCAAAGGTTTGGTTGTGCCAGATTCGGCGGTCCTCGAGTGGCATGGCGCACAGATCACGGCCCGTTTCGGTGTGGCAGGCGGCGATGGATTCGGGGTTGAAACGATCGGGATCGCTCTCGGTCGGGTGCACGGCGATGCCGTCGGCATTGGGATAAAGCTCCAATACCTCGTCCAGCACGTCGAAAATATACTGGCGGGTGAGGGGGTGCTCCAACGCGAGGCCGAAGTCGGGTCCGGGCTGGCCGGTGGCGTCGAGGCGCGCGGCGGCAGGGTGGGCATGGCAAAAATCACGCGCATGGCCGTCGGTCGTGAGCATGAGGTGGGTTTGCACGCCGTGCGCGTGGCCGTGGTCGATGAGTGCGCGGAGAATGTTGTCGCGGGCGTTGCGCGCGTGCCGGTCGCGCAGCGCGGGGTAACGGCGCGAGGGATAAGCGAGGGTGTAGCCGTTGAGCAGCACCCAAAGGCGGTTCATGCCGTGGCAGCCCATCCACTCCAGTAGTTGGTGCCACTGCGCGAGTGTCCATGAGCCCAGCGGGTGCGCCTCGCGGCCGGTGATTTTGGGGTAGTCGCCGCAGCCGAGAAACACGTAATAGCCGACCTCGCCGCCGGTTCGCAGTGGCGTCGGTTCGGGCTGAAGAAAAAAGTCGCGGCCGGAGAGCGTTTGGCCCCGGTGGGTCGCCGTCACGCGCAGGGCGTTAAAGCCGGGCCGGGTCAGGCGGCCGACAAACCGCGCGCCGCCCTCCGGCAAACCCACACGACGGGCCAGAGTTGTGAATCCCGGAAACTCCAAACGCGCATCGGTCAACAGCGCGGCGGGTTCATCCCGGCACACCACATCGAATTGAAATTCGCCGCGCACGGTGCGCGAAGCGGCCCGCACTAGCAGGTCCTCCGACGGCGCGAGCTGTGTGAATCCACCGATTGAGTTAATGGCCGGGGACGACATGGTGTGGGCGATAGGTGCCGTTCCGGGCGGGTGGTCAACGCACCAAGATTAGACCGATGACGCCCGCGACCGCAATGACGCCGCCTAGGATCGAGCGCAAATTGGGCCGATCGCCCTCGAGCCACCATGCCAACGGAATCGCCAGCAGGGGCGAGGTGGCGACGATGGGTAGCACGATGCCGCTGGGGCTGGTGGCGAGCGCCCATTGGTAGCAACTCACGCCGAAAACAGGACCCGCGAGGCCGTTGGCCACGGCCCAACCGTAATGGCGCGGCTGGGCAGGCGCGGCGGCGGTTGGCGGAGCCCACTGGCGACCGCACACGACTATATACCAAAGCGCGGTGATGGTCAGGCCGCCGAGAATGCGGTGGTAGGCGGCGTCAATACCGTTGAGCAGTCCCTCGCCGGCGGCGAGGGACACCAGGTTACCCTTGCGGGTGATGATGGCACCGATGCCCTGCCCGGCGGCGGCGAGGACGCCGATCGCGAAGCCGCTCCAGCGTAGTCGCACGCGCGGCGGGTGGGCGCGGTCGGGCATGAATGCGACGGCAATGCCGGCGAGAATCACCGCACCAAGAGCCAGTTGGGCCGCGGTGAGGCGCGTGCCCAGCCAAGTCCACTCGCAGATGGCGGCGATGGGGGCGGCGAGACACTGGGCCATGAGCAAGGTGAGCCGGGAACCCAGCCGTGGCAGTGCCATGAACAGAGCGATATCACCGAAGCCCATGCCGACCACGCCGCTCAGGAAGAGCCAACCGGTGGCGGCATTGTGAAATCCCGTGCCGATGGTGTGCGCGTATAGCCCGAGGATGAAAGCGGCCACCAGCAGGCGACCCAGATTGGCCCGCACTTGGCCGACCGCGGCGATGCTGCGTTGAGCGAAGATGACCGAGAAGGAAAAGCAGGCGGTGGTGAGCAGGGCCGCGAACATGGATGCCGGTGGCCACCACAAGGCGACTGTCGCCCCTTGGCGATATCATTTGCGGCGGGGGCCGCGGTGCTCAGCCGAACAGGTCGGGCGGGGTGCGGTTCATGAACTCTTCCATGTAGGCGGTGGTGGCCTTGCCTTCGATGAAGAC
>JADLBI010000215.1 GCA_020847775.1 Opitutaceae bacterium | reverse complement strand
TGCGCCCCATCCCAAAATTATCTTTTAACTCACCAACCCACCCTTACCACGACACCGCTTTTGCTGAACTTGACGGACACAACTAGGATAACCGGTCCATTGCTTCCATGACATAGTCCAAAAGATTAGGGACTTTGGTATCACACCCTCGCCGCGGAGTCCGTCCATTCGTAGCCGTGGCCGACGAGGTCCAAGGCCTTGAAGTGCTGCTTGCCGCAGGCGATCTTGTCCCGCTCGGTCGCCTCCAGTCGCGCGTAATTATCCGTGCCCTTGGTCTCGCGCACGAGGTAGAGCCGCGGCGGTTCCCCCGCGACTTCCTTCACGATGGCCCAGTCGGGATTGTAGTCGCCCACCGGCGTCTCGACCTTGAACCACCAGGGCAGTTTGACGAAGAGCTTGATGTCGGCCCGCTGGTCGAGCTGCTCGGCGAATCTGCGCTCCACCTCCGAGTCGAATTCGACGCCGTCGTAGAGCCCGCGCTGCGGCGTGGCCTGCACGCGGTTGAGATACGGCTCCAGTTCCTTGTCGCGGAACCACATCATTTCCCAGGCGGCGTCGGCCCCGCGCAACCGTTCGTATTGCACGCCATGCACCAGCATCTCCCGCTTCTTCTGCTCAATCTCCCCGGCGGCGAGTTCCACGAACTGCTGCGGGTTGACCAACGCGTCGTTCAGGCGCCCGCTGCGCGCCAAAATCGCGGCCAGCGTCGGGCGCGTCAGCTCGGTCCGTTGCTGCAGTTCGCTCAAAAAGTCCGGCAGGCGTTGCGGTGTCGCCACCCCCGCCGCCGTGTAGGCCGCCTGCACCTGCTCTTCGACGCCGCCACGCGTCACGCTCACGCTGGCCGAGGTCACCGTGATCCGGCCCGCCGCGATCGTGTCGGGCCGCGCTTGGATCGCCGCCGCCGCCTCGGTGATGAGGCGCGTCGTCTCGTAGGTGACGGAGTAGCGCGTGCGGTGCTTGATGCGTTCCCACAGCGCGAGAAACTCCGGATCGGCGTCCCAGCCTTTGCGCAGCTTCAGCTTCCGGCGCCGGCGCGCGTTGTGCACGAGCTTCTCCTCGAAACGCACGCCCGCCTCGGCGAACTCCGCCTGCAAGCCGCGCGCGAAGTCCTCGAACGCCTCGCCCGCCACCAACGTGAGCCGGTTGAGCGCGGCGTCGTGGCAGCGCGTGCCGTCCTCGCGCACGGGCAGGCGCAGGCCCCGGCCGATCGTTTGCCGGCGCTCCCGCTCGGTGTTCATCTCCCGCAGGGAGCAAATCTGAAAGACGTTGGGGTTGTCCCAGCCCTCACGCAGGGCCGAGTGGCTGAAGATGAAGCGCACCGGCTCCTCCCGCGCCAGCAGCCGCTCCTTGCCGCGCATGATCAGCTCAAACGCCGCCTCGTCCGCCTGCGTGCTCTTCTCCCTCGAGTCCACCGCCACGCCGTCGCGTTGGGCGAAATACCCCGCGTGCACCGCCGCCACCGGCGGGAGCGCGAGCGCCGCGAATTGCGGCAACGCCCGCGCCGCCTCGTATTCCTCGGCGAACCAGCCGCGCACCTTGCCGTCGTCCGCCGCGTAGTGGGCCACCCGGTCGAGGAAGAAAAGCGAGAGCACCTTCAGCCGCTGCCCCACCGGCAGCCGCGCCACGGTCAGCTCTTTTTCGAGGTGCTTCAAAATCGTCTGCCTCACCTGCACGCGCTGGATGGCGTCGTCGAGCACGCCGCTGCCTTCGCCTAGCCCGAGTGAGAACTGGCCGAGGTCGAGCCGCTCCGCGCCGGGCGTGGCGTTGATGCCGCGCACCACCAGCCCCGCGTAAAGCGCGCGGCCGGTTTTGGCCGCGAGGTCGTCGCCGTGTTTCAGCGTCACGTCCTTGCGCTGCACGCTGCCGCCCGCGGTCTGCACGTCGAGCTCAACCCTGGCCGTGATGCCGCGCGCGCCGGGGCTCGCTTTTTTGAAGCGCACGTAAGGCCGGTTGAAGTCGCCATCCTCGCGCACGCTGTCCACCTCGATGGCCTTCACCAGCTTCAGCTCGAAGGCGCGCACGGGGTCGAGTTGGTAGAGCAGGTTGTAAACGTGCTTGTGCGTCGCCGAGTAGCGCAGCGTGCAGAGCGGGCCGAGGCTCGCGATGGCGGCCTTGGCGCGCTCGCTCTCCAGATTCTGCGGCTCGTCGAGCACCACGACGGGATTGGCCGACTGGAGAAACTCGATGGGGCGGCGCCCGCTCAGGCGGTCGTTCGGGTTGTTCAGGATGTTCGTCGTCTTGTCGAAGGCCTGGATGTTGATGACGAGGAGCTGGAGCGCCGGGCTCGTGGCGAAATGCCGCAGCCGCGACACCTGCGCCGAGTCGTAGGTCCAGGCCTCGATCGGCACGTTGGCGTAGAGCGCGCGGAAGTGGTCGCGCATCAGCGCCACGCTCGTCATCACGCCCTCGCGAATCGCCACGCTCGGCACCACGACGATGAATTTCCGCCAGCCGTAGCGCGCGTGCAGCTCGAGGATCGTGCGGAGATAAACGTAGGTCTTGCCGGTGCCGGTCTCCATCTCGACCGAGAAATTCATGCCCGCCCACGGCGCGCCGAGCACCTCCTGCCGCAGCGCCTCCGGCAGCGCGCCGAAGTGCTCCGCCTGCACCCGGCGGACGTTGGCCTCGACCTGCGCCTCGGTGAGTTCGAGCCGGTTGCCGGCGGCGAGTTCGGTCAACAGGTCGCCCTGCAAGGCGTCCGCCTGCCACTCGAAGGCGCCGCCCGCCGGCCGCTGCCCGGCAAACGCCTCCACCACGGCCTTGATGGCGTGGAGCTGGAATTCCTGCGCGGGATCGAAGAGGATTCTCATGGCTTCTTCCCTTCGTCCTTCGGCGGCTCGATGCGCTCCGCTTTCTTCAGCCTGCGGACCTGTTCCTCGAAATCCTTGTCCACCGGCATCGCTTCCGCCCCGGGTGCGAGCTGCTTCTGGCGGAACTTCTGCCATTCGCGCGCGGCCAGCTCCTGCGCCAGCTGCGCCGACACCTTCCCGAGGCCCGGCAGCAGATCGCGATCGTTGACGGTGAGGAACGCATCGAGCTTCCGCGTCCAATCCGTCATCCGCATCGCGCGCTTCGTGAGCGCTTGGAGTTCGGCAAAATCCAGGAACTGCGACACCAGCCGCTCCAGAATCTCCAGTTCGTCCTTCGCGAGGTAGTTCTTCGCCACGCCGACGTCGTCGCGGCGCGGTTTCGGGCCCTTCCACGAAGTCAGGCCCATGTTTGGCTTCCCGGCATTCGCGCGCTCGGCGATAAGTTCCGCCGCCGTGTGGCCGTGCGCGGCCCAGTGCATTTTGTTCTGCACCATCGCGAAGAAATGCTCCGCCTCCGCCGTCTTGCGGTCGTAGTCCTGACTCGTCGCGAAGATATCGAGCACCCTCTGGTAAAACAGCCGCTCCGACGCGCGGATCGAGCGGATGCGCCCAAGCAACTCGTCGAAATACGGGCTGCCCTTCTTCAGCCGCTCGTCGTCCAGCGCGAAGCCCTTCAGAATGAACTCCCGCAATGTGCGCGTCGCCCAGATGCGGAATTGCGTCCCGCGTCGCGATTTCACCCGGTAACCGACCGAGATGATCACGTCCAAATTGTAGAACTCGACCTCGCGGGTGATCTCGCGACCGCCCTCAGTCTGAACTGTTGCAAATTTTGCAACAGTTCCGGCGCGCTGAAGTTCGCCTTCCTCGTAAGTGTTTTGGATGTGTTCGTTGATCGTGGGGACGGTCTTGTCGAAAAGCTCCGCCATCTGCCGCTGCGTCAGCCAAACCGTGTCGCCGTTTAGGACGACATCCACTTTCACCATTCCGTCTTCAGAACGGTAGAGGATGATTTCGGATTTGGGAGGGGTTGGCTCAGGCATGACGGGCAACTATTCGGAAT
>JADLBI010000214.1 GCA_020847775.1 Opitutaceae bacterium | reverse complement strand
TTCGTGAAGCAGCCCGAGAAGACCATCAAGGAGATGCTGACGGAGAGAATCGCGAAGACCGGCGAAAACATCCAGATCCGCCGTTTCGTGCGCTTCCAGCTCGGCGCTTGATTTCCACATCTCGCGGTTGCGAATCCCTTCAAACGCTCCACTCCTTGAGTGGAGCGTTTTGCTTTATGAAAGTATCCCGGGTCCAGATCATCCAACGCGGTTTGTCCAACCGCTGTCCCAACTGCGGCGGTCGCACACTGTTTCGCACCGGCACGCTATTTGACCTCAATAAAGCGTGTCCGACATGCGGACTGAAATTGGAACGCGACGAAGGATTCTTCTTGGGATCATTATCGCTCAACTATGGGGTGACGGTTATTGTGTTTCTGTTGCCCGTGTTGCTGTTGGCTATTGCCGGAGTGATCGACGGCACCACCGCCTTTATACTCGCTGGCGTCGGCGCGGTTGGTTTTCCGGTGTTGTTTTACCGGTCATCGCGCAGTTGGTGGCTGATGGCCTACTATTATTTTCTTCCGCATCATCTGCCGGCCAATCAACGGCCCATTGCCGAGGGTGAGGATGGGAACACGTGAGTCGCCCAGTGCGGGCGATTTTCGGCTTCCGTTTTCACGCGCGGGTCCTACGGTTCGACCCTCGCGTCCGGAGGGGTGGCAGAGTGGTCGATCGCGCCTGACTCGAAATCAGGTTTACCCGCAAGGGTAACGGGGGTTCGAATCCCCCCCCCTCCGCCACGGTGGCTTCGTGTTAAAGTAGCAATAGTTGGAGATTCGCAGTGGGGGCGGTGCGCGCGGCGGCGAGGTCGCGGATGAAGTTCAGTAGTTCGTCATATTCGCGCAAGCGGCGGCCGGTGGCGCGCTTGGACGGCGGGATCAACGCGGGCCGGAGATTGGTGACGAGTAGCGTGGCCTCGCGGTATTTGGCGAGTTGTTTGAGGCCGCTCATGATTTCGTCGCGCGCAAAAAGCGGCGTCGCCGATGCAAGGGTGCGGGTGGCGTCCCAATGGAAGAAGCCGTGCGAGGGCAGGTGAGTGAAAGCTTGTGCCAGCAGGCGTGCGGCGGCGGCGTTGAAGGCGTGGTCAAACTTGTCCGCATAGTCGGGGTGGGCCGCCATTTGCTGTTCCAGATCGGCGAGGCTGAAGGTGATGGCCGACTTGATTTGCTCGGCGAGGTAAAGATCCTGTCCGGTGACGCGCGCGAAGAGGGCGTTGATGAAATGCAACCGGCGCAGGTCGGCGCGGTCGGCGGTCATTGCTTGGGTTTGGGCAGGCTGTTGATCTCCTGCATAAACTCGGTGACGTCGCGAAATTCCTTATACACGCTGGCGAAGCGCACGTAGGCGACTTGGTCGATGGAGCGGAGGCGCTGCATCACGTTTTCACCGATGGCGCTGGAGGGGATTTCGTTTTCAAATTGGGCTTCGAGCACATCGACCACGTCGTCCACCAACATGCTCATCTGCTCGATGTCCACTGGGCGCTTGTGGCAGGCGGCGCGCACGGCCCGGATGAGTTTTTCGCGATCAAACTCCTCACGGCGGCCGTCGCGCTTGATCACGACGAGACCATCGCGCACAAGCAATTCGGTGGTGCTAAAGCGGTTGCCGCCTTCGAGGCACTCGCGCCGGCGGCGGATGGAGTTGCCTTCGCGGTTAATGCGGGAGTCGATGACCTTGTCCTCGATAGAGGTGCACTTGGGGCAGCGCATGGCGGCTTAGTTAAGAGTCAGAAAATTCTTGAGGATGCCCATGCCGTTTTCGGTGGCGATGGACTCAGGGTGGAACTGCACGCCCCAGATCGGCAAGGTGCGGTGGCGCAGGCCCATGACCTCGCCCTCGGCCGTGTCGGCCGTGATTTCGAGGCAGCCGGGCATGGTCTCACGATCGACCACGAGAGAGTGATAGCGCGTGGCGGCGAAACCCTGCGGCAAGCCCGTGAACAGGTCGGAATTTTTGTGCCGTATAGGCGAGGTTTTGCCGTGCATGAGACGGGTAGCGCGCACCACTTTACCGCCGAAGTAATGCCCGATGGATTGCATGCCGAGGCAGACGCCAAAGATGGGTTTTCGGCCGGCGAAGGCGCCGATCATTTCAAGTGAGACGCCGGCCTCGGTGGGCGAGCAGGGGCCGGGGGAGATGAGCACGCGGTCGGGGTTGAGGGCGAGAGCTTCGGTGGGCGTGATCTCATTGTTGCGGAACACACGCTGCTCGACGCCCAACTGACCGAAGTATTGGACGAGGTTAAAGGTGAACGAATCGAAGTTGTCGATGACGAGCAGCACAGGTAGCATCTACCGACGGGTTGACAGGGGGGTCAAGCGCGCGGGTAGTGTGTGGCACTGCCTGATGGCCAATCATTTTCAATTATTAAAGACCGACTCCGCGACCGCTGCGCGGCGCGGGCGACTGCAAACGCGCCATGGGGTGGTGGAGACGCCCATTTTCATGCCGGTGGGCACTCAGGGCACGGTCAAATCGCTCACGCCGGCGCACCTGCGCGAGATCGGCGCGCAGATCATTCTGGGCAACACCTATCACCTCAATCTGCGCCCGACCTCCGAACTTGTGCGCGAGCTCGGCGGCCTGCACCGGTTCATGGGCTGGGATGGGCCGATTTTGACCGATAGCGGCGGCTTCCAAGTTTTCTCCTTGGCCAAGCTGCGCAAGCTGCGCGAGGACGGCGTGGAGTTTCAATCGCATCTCGACGGCGCAAAATTGTTTCTCGGTCCGAAGGAGGTCATGTCGATCCAAAGCAACCTCGGCAGCGATATCGCGATGGTGATCGACGAGTGTCCGCCGTGGCCGTGCGAACGCGACGGTTGCGCGGCGGCGGTGGCGCGCAGTTATCGCTGGGCGAAGCAGTGCCGCGAAATCGCCGCCGACAGCGGCTTCCTCGCCAACGGCCAGCATCTATTCGCGATCGTGCAGGGCTCGACCTTCGACGATCTGCGGCGTGAAGCCGCCGAATCTCTGGCGGCGCTGGATTTTCCCGGCTACGCGGTGGGCGGGGTGAGCGTGGGCGAACCCGAGCCCGAGATGCTCAAACAGGTCGGCGCAACCACACCGTTTATGCCGGCGAACAAGCCGCGCTACACGATGGGCCTCGGCACGCCGCCGCAGATTCTGAAGATGATCGCGCTCGGCGTGGACATGTTCGACTGCGTGCTGCCCTCGCGCGTCGCGCGCAACGGCCTCGTCTTCACCCCCGACGGTCCGCTCAACCTGCGCAACGAAAAATTCCGCATGGACCCGCGGCCGATCTGCGAGGAGGTGGCCAATTATACCACGCAGTTCTCGCGCGCCTATCTGCGCCACCTGACGGTCGCGGGCGAAATCCTGAGCTGCACCTTGCTGACCCTGCACAACCTGCATTTCTACCTCGATCTCGTGGCGCAGGCCCGCGCGCACATCGAAGCGGGTGATTATGGTGTTTGGCACCGCGCTTGGGTGGAGCGTTATGAGGCCGGCGCGGCCGCGCGCACGGCTTAACTTATGCTGGATAGAACCGCGGCGACCGCCTAACTCTCCATCATGCGCATTCTCATCACCGGCGGCGCCGGATTTCTGGGCTCACACCTTTGCGACCGTTCGCTGGCCGATGGGCACGAGGTTATCTGCCTCGACAACCTGTTCACCGGGCGCAAGGCGAACATCGCGCATCTGCTCGGCAACCCGCGCTTCGAGTTTGTGCGGCACGACGTGACCGACCCCTTCAAATACGAGGTGGACCAGATCTACAATCTCGCGTGCCCCGCCTCGCCGCCGCACTACCAGTTCAACCCGATCAAGACGACGAAGACCTCGGTGATGGGCGCGATCAACTGCCTCGGGCTGGCGAAACGCGTGAAGGCGCGGGTGTTTCAGGCGAGCACGTCGGAAGTTTACGGCGATCCCGAGGTGCATCCGCAGCCGGAGGGTTATTGGGGGCATGTGAATCCCAACGGCCGCCGTTCGTGCTACGACGAGGGCAAGCGCGTCGCGGAGACGCTGTTCTTCGATTATCACCGCGAGAACAAGGTCGATATCCGCATCGTGCGCATTTTTAACACCTACGGCCCGCGGATGCACCCGAACGACGGCCGCGTCGTTTCCAATTTCATCGTGCAGGCGCTGAAAGGACAGGACATCACGATCTACGGCGACGGCACGCAGACGCGGTCGTTCTGCTACGTGGACGATCTGATCGAAGGCTTTGTGCGCTTGATGAACCAGACCAAGACCGTCGGGCCGGTGAACATCGGCAACCCCGGTGAGTTCACGATGCTGCAACTCGCCGAACTCACGTTGAAGCTGGTCGGCGGCCAATCGAAGATCACGCATCAACCGTTGCCGTCGGACGACCCGAAGCAGCGGCGGCCCGACATCACGCTGGCGAAGACGGTGCTCGGCTGGGAGCCGACCGTGACGTTGGAGGACGGCCTCAAGCGCACGATCGCGTATTTCAAGACGCAGGTGTGAACTGACTCGCGGTGCGGGAAACTGCCGGGCGGGGAAATCCGCTCCCCGCATCGCCGGAAGGAGGTCACGCCGTCGCGCTGGCCGTGGGCATGGTGGCCCCGGCGTCGCTCAGGCTGACCAGCACATCCACCGCCATTTTGCGCTCCTGGGTGCCGCGGTAGGTGCCGCGCACGGGCGGCACGTCGTTATAACTGCGCCCGACGCCGATCTTCACATAATGGCCGTCCACAATCCGGTTGTTGGTCGGGTCGAGTCCGACCCAGCCGAGCGGGTTAAGGTAAACCTCAACCCACGCGTGGCTGGCCTGCGCGCCTTTCAAGCGTTCGGCCGGGCCGTTGTAGAGGTAGCCGCTGACATAGCGCGCCGGGATTTTGAGGGCCCGGCAAAGGCCAAGCATCACGTGGGCGAAATCCTGGCAGACGCCGGAGCGCAGTTGCAGGACTTCCAGCATGGTGGTGTGCACGTGGGTTGAATTCGGCTCGTAGCGGAATTCGCGGTTCACATGGCGCATGACGCGCTGGGCGATTTGCCAGACGTCGGTCTCGTTTTCCACGATGTCAACCGCCATGCGCCAGGTGCCGGGCCCGATGTCCACGTAGGGGCTGCCTTGCAAAAAATCGTAGCACTGGTTCAGCACGGCGGGCGAGGCCAAGTCGGCCAGTTGGCAGGAGGCGGCACCGGCGGTGAGCGCGGGGGTGTTGTTCGTCGTGACGATGGAGGTGGCCTCGACGGAGAGCTCCGCGTGCGGGCTGGACAGCTCGAAGAGATGCACGCAGTTGAGGTGGAAATCCAGATAGTGTTTGAGCCGCGTCGGGGGCAGCACTTTCAGGATGAAGCTGTGGCGCTGCTGCGCCGCGTTGTCCAAAGGTTGGAGTCGCGCCTCGTTGAAGCTGTCGGTGACCGGCTTGGCGTAACTGAACAGGGTGCGGTGAAAAACCTTCAGTTTCATTCGACGCAAGAGAAAGGGAGACCGGCCGCGGGCTCAGCGGATCTGTTGCTGCTGCTCTTCCTGTTGCTGGAGGGCGTTGTCCGTCTCGGCATGGAACGGCTGGAAAATGTAGGCTTGGAACAAGGCGTCACTGATGGCGTCGAGTTTGAATTGGAGCTGGTCGATATACTGGTGCAGACCGGCGCTGAAAATGTCGGCAGGCGAGCAAAATTGCAATTCGGCCAGCAGGCGGCCGCTGTGTTTTTCGGCGTCATTGCAGAACCGGCCTTCGCCGACGCCGGAGATGGCGCGGAGCGAGCGGTTGAGGTGCTCGACGCAGAAGCGCACGGAGCGGGGGAAGTCCTCGGACAGCAGGAGAAACTCGGCGACCAGGGCCGGTTGCACCTCGGCGCCGTGCAGCGCCTTGTAGGCATCCCACGCGCTGCATGAGCGCAGCATCGCGGACCAGCCGAGCGCGTCGGCCTGGCGGGTGAGCACGGGCGCGCCGGTTTCGGGCACGGTGCCATGGCGCACGTCGAGCATGCGCGTGGTTTTGTCGGCGCGCTCGATGTGGCGGCCGGCGCAGGTGAAGTGCCAGCCCTCGTTGCGCATGATCGTGGCGTCGGCGAGACCTTGGAGCAGCAGCGAGCTGTTGCGCACCTCGACGAAGAAATCGTAGGGGCTTTGCTGCCAGAGCTCGCGCGCGGCGGGCGCGCGCACAAAGAGGTAGATGCGGTTCAACTCGCCCCAGAACTCGACGGTGATTTGGTCGCGCACGGTGCGCGCGTTTTCCCGGGCGTGGTGCACACAGGAGACGATCGAGTTGGGGTTGGCGTCATGGAAGACGAAGAACTCGGCGACGTTTTCCCCGCTCGCCTTGGTGTAGAGTTGGGTGAAGAGCGATTCGTCGCCGGTGCTTTGCACGATGGGCATCCAGTGGCCGGCGAGGGTGGTGTCGTTGAGATTGCGGAAGTTGAGCAGGAGCTGGAGGTTCACATCCACCAAGCGCGCCGTGTTTTCGGCGCGCTCGATGTAGCGGCTCATCCAGTAAAGGCCATTGGCGACGCGGCTGAGCATGGTTCAATCCTCTCCGTAGAGCACCCAGGTGTCCTTGCTGCCGCCGCCTTGGGAGGAGTTGACGACGAGCGAGTCTTTGCGGAGGGCCACGCGGGTGAGCCCGCCCGGAATGACCGTGGTGTTTTCGCCGTAGAGCACGAAGGGCCGCAGGTCGATGTGGCGGCCGGCGAATTCGCCACCGGTGTAGGTCGGGTGGCGCGAGAGCGAGATTGTGGGCTGCGCGATGTAGTTGCGCGGGTCGGCCTTGACGCGGCGGCGGAACTCGTCGCATTCCTTGGCCGTCGCTTGCGGGCCGATGAGCATGCCGTAACCGCCGGATTCGTTGGCGGCTTTCACCACGAGTTGCTCGATGTTTTCCAAGATGTAGGCGAGGTCCTTTGTTTCGTTGCCGAGGTAAGTGTCCACGTTGGGCAGGATGGGCTCTTGATCGAGGTAGTATTTGATCATGCGCGGCACGAAGTAATACATGACCTTGTCGTCGGCGACGCCGGTGCCGATGGAGTTGGCGAGGGAGACATTGCCCGCGCGATAGGCGTTGATGAGGCCCGGCACGCCGAGCATGGAATCGCGGCGAAAAACCGTGGGGTCGATGAAGTCGTCGTCGATGCGCCGGTAAATGACATGCACGGGTTGGAGGCCCTTGGTGGTGCGCATGAAAACGTGCTGGTCGCGCACCTGCAGATCGCGGCCCTCGACGATCTCGATGCCCATCTGGCGGGCGAGGTAGGTGTGCTCGAAGTAGGCCGAGTTGTAGGCGCCGGGGGTGAGCAGCGCGACGGTGGGGTCGGTGACATTGGTCGGCGCGATGTGGTTGAGCACGCGCATGAGCTCGTCGGGGTAGTGCTCGACCGGGCGCACGCCGATGGCCTCGAAACTACGCGGGAAGGTGCGTTTCAGGGCGCGGCGGTTTTCCAGGACGTAGCTCACGCCGGACGGGCAGCGGGCGTTGTCCTCGAGCACGAGGTAGCGGCCCTGATCGTCGCGAATGAGGTCGGTGCCGCAGATGTGGATGTAGATGTCGCGCGGGACTTCGAAGTTGACGAACTCGCGCCGGAAATTTTTCGCCGAGAGCACGTAGTGGGCGGGGATGGTGCCGTCCTTGAGAATGCGCTGCTCGTGGTAGATGTCGTGGAGGAAGAGGTTCAGCGCCGTGATGCGCTGCGTCAGGCCGCGCTCGATATACTCCCATTCCTTCGCCGGGATGATGCGGGGCAGCAGGTCGAAGGGGAAAATCTTCTCGGTCCCCGCCG
>JADLBI010000213.1 GCA_020847775.1 Opitutaceae bacterium | reverse complement strand
GTCGCGGAGCCCAGCATCGACGGCCTCGGTCCCGCCGAGCAACTCCGCCGCATCCATGCCACTGCCGCCGCGCTCATCGCCGATCAATACCGCTGCTGGCGCGAGCAAATCGTGCCCGCGCTCGCCCGTGAAAACATCCTCATCCGTTCGGCCGCCGACCTGACGCCCGCCGAGAACGCTTGGGCCCGCGCTTATTTCCGCTCGCAGATATATCCGGTGCTCACGCCACTCGCCCTAGACCAATCACACCCGTTTCCACAACTCGGCAACAAGGCCCTCAACATCGCGGTCTTGCTCGACGACCCCAATACCCCGGCGGATGAGAAGCTCGTGGCGATATTGCCGATCCCAAGGGTATTGCCACGACTAGTCGCGATCACAACCGGCCGCCAGGCTCCGCAGCGATTCATTTTCCTGAGCGACATCGTCAAGCTCTGCGCGGGCGAGTTGTTCGGCGGCTACAAAGTGCTCGGCGCGTATGCCTTCCGCATCACGCGCAACAGCGACCTCTATATCGACGAGGAGGAGGCGGAAAATCTGCTCAAGAAGATCGAGGAAGAGCTGCGCAACCTCCGCCGCGGCACCGCCGTGCGCCTCGAGATCGAGGCGGACGCGCAGGATCACGTCTTCGAAACGCTCTGCACGCACCTCGAGCTCGCGCCGGAATCCGTCTTCCGGCTCAACGGCCCGATCAATTTGCTGCGCCTCACCGCGCTGGCCGATCTCGACCGGCCCGACCTCAAGTTTCCCTCCTTCACCCCGGCCAACGCCTCGCCCCTGCGCGAGCCCGCGCGCATTTTCGAGGCCATCCGCCAGCAGGATATCCTACTACACCATCCTTACGATTCGTTCGCGCCGATCGTGGACTTCGTCGAACAGGCCGCGCGCGATCCGCAAGTCTTCGCGATCAAGCAAACGCTCTACCGCACCAGCGGCGATTCGCCCATCGTGCGCGCCCTGATCGAAGGCGCGCGCAACGGCAAACAAGTCACCGCCCTCGTCGAACTGAAAGCCCGCTTCGACGAAGCCAACAACATCCAATGGGCGCGCCAGCTCGAGGACGCCGGCGTGCACGTCGTTTACGGCCTCGTCGGCCACAAGACGCATTGCAAACTCTGCCTCGTCGTCCGCCTCGAGGGCCGCCGCATGCGGCACTACGCGCACCTCGGCACCGGCAACTACAACCCGCGCACCGCCCGGCTTTACACCGACCTGAGCCTTTTCACCGCCCGGGCCCGAATCACCGGCGACGTCGCCAAGCTTTTCAACTCGCTCACCGGCTTCGGTCTCGACCCGAAGTTCCGCCACCTGCTCGTCGCGCCGTTCAACCTGCACCGCCGCATCAACGAGCTCATCGCCCGCGAAGCCCAAAACGCCGCCGCCGGCCGGCCCGCGCGCATCATCGCCAAGATGAACTCGCTGGTGGACAAACCCACCATCGACAGCCTCTACGCCGCCTCGCGGGCCGGCGTGAAAATCGAACTCATCGTCCGCGGCATCTGCTGCCTCGTGCCCGGCGTGAAGGGCCTGAGCGAAAACATCAAGGTGCGCAGCCTCGTCGGCCGCTTCCTCGAACACGCCCGCGTGTTCTATTTCGAAAACGCCCACGCCGCCGCGCCCCTCATTTACGCGGGCAGCGCCGACTGGATGACGCGCAACTTCGTCCGTCGCGTCGAGACCCTGTTTCCCATCGAGGATCCGAAATTGCGGCAATGGATTTTGCGCGAGTTCCTGCCCATCGAGCGCAAGGACAACGAGAACGCCCGCATCCTGCGTCCGAGCGGCGCGTATCTGCCCCCGGCGCGCAAACCCGGCGAGCCGCCGTTTTCGGCGCACGCCCATTTCATGGCCTCGGCGGTCCAACGCGATGCGGCCGCCAAACGCAAGGCGCAGACGGAAAGCCAGCCCGCCCGCGCCGGTGCCACGGATTCGCGCCGCGGTTAAACCTCCGCCGCCGCGCCGCAAATAAACCGCACGCCAAGCAGCCGCGCCACATCCCGCCCCACCCACCCGCCTACCGCCAACTGTCACGTAATACGTGACACTACACCCTGAGGCATAATCTCAAGAATGACAGTTTTTACCTATGAAATGACCTGTTTTCGACATGTGGCGCCATGAGAAAAGTGTCACGTAATACGTGACACTTTTCTGGCCCGAGTCGGAGCCTGCCGGCGTATCTGAGACGGGCACTCGGCTTCAGTCCGGACAGATCCTGCAAGGTTTATGACATTCCGGCTCGCTTTATGCCGCGGCACTTCCTCAAACTTTTCCGCGTGGCGATAAAAAGTCGCCGCGCCCCTCGTTTGTCTGCCCATGCGGGACTATTTCATCCGTCGTTTTTTACTCATTCCACCCACGTTGCTCGGCATCACGCTGATCGTGTTTATGATCACGCGCGTCGTGCCGGGCGGACCTCTGGAACGCGCGATCATGGAAATGCAGTCGGCTGACATGGCTTCGGGCCACCGTTCGGGGCCCGGCGGCGGCAGCATGGCGCTCTCCGAGGAGCAACTCCAGCAACTCAAGGCCTACTACGGTTTCGACAAGCCCGCCATCGTCTCCTACGGCCTCTGGCTCGGCAAGGTCGTGCGCGGCGACCTCGGCACCTCCTACCGTTACAACGAGCCGGTATGGGACATCATCAAGTCGCGCTTCCCGGTCTCGCTTTTCTACGGGCTCATCACCCTCGTCATCACCTACGGCATCTCGATCCCGCTCGGCATTGTGAAGGCCATCCGGCACCGCACGCTCATGGACAACGCCTCGTCCATCCTCATCTTCATGGGTTACGCCGTGCCGGGTTACGTGCTGGGCGCGCTGCTGCTGCTGTTTTTCGCGGCCCGGCTCGAGTGGTTTCCGATGGGCGGCTTCATCAGCTACGATTTCGACGACCTGCCGGTTTGGGGGCAGGCGCTTGACCTCGCGCGCCACGCCGTGCTGCCGCTGCTGTGCTATCTCGTGGGTAGTTTCGCGGTCACCACGCTGCTCATGAAAAACCACCTGATGGACAACTTGTCCGCCGACTACGTGCGCACCGCCATCGCCAAGGGCGTGTCCTTTCGCCGCGCGGTGCTCAAGCACGCGCTGCGCAATTCGCTCATCCCCATCGCCACCACCTTCGGGCAAAACATCACACTGCTGGTCACGGGCTCGTTCCTCATCGAAACGATTTTCGACATCAACGGCTTCGGCCTGCTCGGCCTCACCTCGATTTTTGACCGCGACTATCCCGTCGTCATGGGCATTATTTTCCTCTCCAGCCTGCTCCTGCTGCTCGGCAACATCCTGTCCGACGTGCTCGTGGCGCTCATCGATCCGCGCATCCGCTTCAAGTAACCGCCCCGCGATGGCCCTCAATCCGCTCACCGTCCGCAAACTCCGGCGCTTCCGCTCCATCAAACGCGGCTTCTGGTCGTTTGTGCTCCTGCTGGCGCTCGTCTTCGTCTCGCTCATCGGCGAATTGCTCGTCAACCAGCGCGCCTTGATCGTGCGTTATCAGGGCCATTGGTATTTCCCCACCTACGGCGCCAACCTCCCGGGCACGACCTTCGGCTACGATTACTCCTACGAAACCAATTACCGCGATCTGCGCGCGCGGTGCCGCGCGGAAAACCGGGGCGACTGGGTGCTCATGCCGCCCGTCGCCTACGGCCCCAACGAAAACACCCCCTACGAAGGCGTCTTCAAACCCGCGCCACCCTCGTGGCTGGACGGTCCCGCGGGACATTGGCTCGGCACCGACACGACCGGCCGCGATATTTTCGCCCGACTGTTCTACGGCTTCCGCATCGCCATCTTCTTCTCGCTGGCGTTCATGGCGCTCACCTACCTCATCGGCATCGGCATCGGTTGCTTGATGGGCTACTACGGCGGCGTCTTCGATCTCATCGTGCAACGCCTCATCGAGATTTGGTCGAACATCCCGTTCCTCTACATGGTGATCATCCTGTTCTCGGTGGTGCCCTCGACCTTCAGCATCCCCGCGCGCATCGGCCTGCTCCTCGCCGTCATGGTGCTGTTTTCGTGGACTTCGATGACCTACTACATGCGCACCGCGACTTATCGCGAAAAAGCCCGCGATTACACCGCCGCCGCCGTCGTGCTCGGCGCGGGGTCCGGCCGCATCATCTTCAGCCACATTTTACCCAACACGATTTCGACCGTCGTCACCTTCATGCCCTTCACGGTGGCCTCGGCCATCACCGCGATTACCGCGCTCGACTTCCTCGGCTTCGGCCTGCCCCCGCCCACGCCCAGCATGGGCGAACTGCTCAAACAGGGCACCCAAACCCTCACCACCGCGCCGTGGATCGTCGCCAGCGCGTTCAGCGCCCTCGTGATCATCCTCATCCTCATCACCTTCATCGGCGAAGCCGTCCGCGAGGCCTTCGACCCAAAAAAATTCACCACTTATCAATGACTATGACGACTCGTGCACAACTCCCGCAGACGATCTTCGCCCTGCTAGCCGGACTCGCCCTCCTCCTCGCTGGTTGCGGTAAAAAAGAAACTGCCGCCGCCACCGCGGACAAGCCCGACGCCCTTACCGAGGCCAAGGCCTACTACGCCGCGCATCCGAATTTTTTCCATTTCAAGACGCCGGCCGATCTGCCCGCGCACCTCGCCTGGGACGACGGCATGGACCAGCCCGAATTCTCCTCCCCCGACGCCAAACGCGGCGGCACGCTCAATTTCTGGGTTCAGGACTTCCCCCGCACCATGCGCACCGTCGGCCCCGACTCCAACGGCAGTTTCCGCCCCTGGATCCTCGACGACATCGCCATGCTCTACGCCCGCCGCCACCCCAATGTCACCAGCCTCACGACCAATGGCTTCCACTACTACCCCGGCATCGCCGACCGCTGGGCCGTGGATCAGGAGGCCAAGACCGTTTACGTGCATATCAACCCCAAGGCCCGCTGGTCCGATGGCAAGCCCATCACCACGGAGGACGTGCTCTTCTCGCACTGGTTCTATCGCACCAGCTACATCAAGGCCCCGTGGTATAACAATTACTACACCACCAAGTTCTCTGGCCTGACCATTTACGACGCGCACACTTTCGCGCTCACCTTCCCCGAGCGTCGGCCCGACATGCTCAGCCAAACCCTCGAGAACGAGCCCTCCCCCGCCCATTTCTACGCCGAAGTTGGTGAGGACTATCCCGAACGCTACCAATGGCGCGTCGTCCCCACCAGCGGCGCCTACACCGTGTTACCCTCCGGCATCGACAAGGGCCGCAGCGTCACCCTCACCCACGTCAAGGACTGGTGGGCCGAAAACCTCCCCTTCTGGCGCCACCGCTTCAACCCCGACCGCATCCGCCTCAACGTCATCCGCGACACCGCCAAAGCCTTCGAGTCCTTCCGCAAAGGCGACCTCGATTTCTTCAACCTCGCCCTCGCCGAATACTGGTATGACAAGCTCCCCGACTCCGCTCCCGAGGTCGCCAACGGCTACATCCACAAGCTGAAATTTTTTAACGACATCCCCCGCCCCACCTACGGCCTGTGGATGAACGAGACCAAGCCCCTGCTCGACAACCGCGACATCCGCGTCGGCATCCAATACGCCATGAACTGGGCCCTCGTCATTTCCAAATTCGCCCGCGGCGACTGGGACCGCATGCAAACCGCCTCCGACGGTTTCGGCGAGTTCACCAACCCCAACATCCACTCCCGCCCCTTCGACATTGACCAGGCCCTCGCCAGTTTCGCCAAGGCCGGCTTCACCCAGCGCGGCCCCGACGGCATCCTCGTCAACGCCGCCGGCACCCGCCTCTCCCTGCAAGTCACCACCGGCTACGAGAACCTGAAGGACGTCCTCACCATCCTCCAGGAACAAGCCCTCAAGGCCGGCCTCGAACTGCGCGTCGACGTGCTCGACAGCACCGCCGCCTGGAAAAAAGTGCAGGAGAAAAAACACGACATCCAGTTCAGCGCCTTCAACGTCGGCGCCGAGATGTTCCCCCGCTACTGGGAAACCCTCCATTCCGCCAACGCCTACGACAAGCCCTTCCTGGACGACGGCTCGATCAACCCGGCCCGCCAGATCAAGACCCAGACCAACAACCTGCAGGAAATCGCCATCCCCGAGCTCGACCGCCTGATCGAGACCTACGACAAGTCGGACGACCTCGGGGAAATGAAACGCATCGCCTACCGCATCGAGGAGATGATCTACGAGGACGCCTCCTTCTGCCCTGGCTTCATCATCCCCTTCATCCGCACCGCCACCTGGCGCTGGCTTGACGTGCCCAAGGAGGGCAACGTCAAGATCGCCACCTCCTTCAACGAATTCTTCCTCTTCTGGCTCGACGACGCCAAACGCCAGGAAACCGAAGCCGCCCGGAAAGCCGGCCAGACCTTCCCGCCCGCCATCGAGGTTTACGATCAATACAAACAACCCTGATCGCATATACATCGAAGCAACGCCCATTTCTCTCCATCCTGAAGAGAACCACAGATGCACACAGATGGACACAGATGATACGACCACCGGCGCATATATGGAATCTGGGCCCGGCATTTTCCTGCCAGGTGGCCGGCTGGTCTCATTTGCGGTTTCGTCCCCATCTTCCCCTCTGTGTGAATCTGTGTTCATCTGTGGTTAAATAATTTGTTTCCATCTAATCCCACCCGTGTCCGCTAATCCACCCGCCCCCTCCGCCGACGCGCCCGTGCTCGCGGTGCGTGACCTCGTCACCACCTTCGACACCGACGCCGGTCGCCTCACCGCCGTGGACGGCGTGAGCTTCGAGGTCCACCGCGGCCGCACCCTCGGCATCGTTGGCGAATCCGGCTGCGGCAAATCCGTCACCGCCTTCTCCATCATGCGGCTGCTGCCCCAACCCATGGGTCGCATCGCCGGCGG
>JADLBI010000212.1 GCA_020847775.1 Opitutaceae bacterium | reverse complement strand
GAGACTGGCAGCGTGAACGGCCGCGCTGCTGGTGCCGCTACGGGCTACGCCCTACGCGTCACCAGCAGCGCAAACAGGACGACCGATTACCAGAACATCAATTTGCACAACTTGACACACACAACTCCCCGCGCCCGCCATCGGCGGCAGATCGCGCTCGCTGCGGGTGAACAGGGTATTTCCTTGTTTGGTGCGGCTTGCGGAGCAACTTTGACGTGCTGACGCCGTTTGCGCGCCGTGGCCTTGCTCGCAACGCCCGCATTGGCATGCGCAAGCTATTGATTGGAAAACACAAAACACGATTTTGGTTTGCACGGCCATTTTCCAGTGATTTCAAGTCGACTTTGGCCGTATTTCGCGCCTGAAGCCCGTTATGGATGCGCCTTTCAGGAGGAAGCTGTATCGTGCGGGCAGTCCATGCTGAAGCATCCCCAACCACATGCCGCGGCTGCCCATGCCGCCGTTGCGTGGCCGCGGGGCTCGCCCAACGTACGCCCCCTGCCCGATACCCTGCGTGGTTGCCATGGGGCGCTTGCTCGCCACCGCAGCGAGCGGCGCGATGCGTGCTGGCAGGCGCTCGAACGGCGCCGCAGCCGGCGCGCAGGAAACCGCGCGCTCAGCCCTTCGCGGTTGTGCGGTGTTCGCCCGATGGTTGCCGCGAAATGTGATGAGCCGCGGGACTAAACTTGCGCCATGAACCTTCCTGCCTGGCCCTACCCGAAGACCATCGCCCATCGCGCCGCTGGCAAGCTGGCGCCCGAAAACACGCTGGCGGCGATCCGTCACGGCGCATCGTTCGGTTATCGCGCCGCCGAGATCGATGTCAAGCTCTCCGGCGATGGCACGCTGCTTCTGATGCACGACGACACGACCAACCGCTGCTCGGACGGGCGAGGCCGGGTGGCGGCGAAGACGTGGCATCAGCTTGCTCTGCTCGATGCGGGGTCGTGGCACTCGAAGGAGTTCGCCGGTGAGCCGATCCCGACCTACTGGCGCGTGGCCAAATACTGCATCGCCAACGGCATCCAGTTGAACACCGAAATCAAGCCATGCATCGGCCGCGAGCGAGAGACGGGCGCCGCCGTTGCTCTGGAGACTCAGGTGCTGTTCAGTGCGCCGGAGCACGCCCACCTGAAGCCGCTGCTGTCTTCGTTCGCCACCGAGGCGCTGATCGCCGCCCGCGATGCCGCGCCCGAGTTCGACCGCGCGCATCTGTTCGACAACCCGCTGCCCTCCGATTGGCTGGCGCGCTGCAAGGCGGTTGGCGCCATCGCGCTCGATGCCCATTGGCGCACGCTGTCGCCGAGCATCGTGGCCGAAGCCCACGCCAACGGCCTGCGCGTCGTCTGCTACACCTGCAATGAGGCGGCCGAAGCGGAAACCTTGTGGGGCTGGGGCGTGGACACCGTCATCACCGACGCCGTCGACCGCATCGCGTTTCGCCGCTGACGAGACGAGCCGGCGCCGCGTCGGGCATCTACCGCGCCGTGCCCGGTTCGCCCGATGTCGCCGCCGCGGCGTACAGACACCAACGCCCCGACGCCAGCATGCCCGGAAGCGCGATTTCACCGCGACGCTCGCGCAGCCAATGGCCGTGCCAGCCGAGCGACGCCGAAAGCGCGGCGAGTTCTCCCTTGGCCGGCGCGGCCAGCGTGACGACGAGATCGGCGTCCGCCTCCGGTGCCGCGTCACCACTGCGCCCCGTCTCCGCCAGCACCGCCATCAGGCGCGCCGCCGCGTCATGCGGTCGACCGCCGCGCAGAAAACGAAAGCGCCAGCCTTCGGCAACCTCGGGCAGCGCCAGTCGCCGCGCCAATGCCGTATCCGTCGTGTAGATGACCAACCCGGCGTCCGGCACGGCCAGGCGCCCCGCCACACGCAGTCCCAGCGCGGACAAGTCCGGCGCGACACCGCGACCCTCATAGTTCGCGCGAACGAGGAGGCTCTGCGCCCGCGCGCCACCGGTTTCATCGGGGGCCGACACGAAACCGGATGGCTTGTTCAGCAGCACGGTCACGGCGGCGTGCAACCGAGCTTCGGCCTCGGGCGACAGCGTGATCTCGACATCAGGTGCCACGCGCTGGCCCGGCACCGCGACACGGCCATCGACCCGCACCCACCCGCGCTCGATCATGCGATCGGCCTCGCCGCGCGAAGCGATGCCCCGTTCGGCCAACACCTTGGCGAGCCGTTGCGGCTCTCGTTGCGTCTTCACCAGCATCCCTTGGCGCAAAAGTGCGACGGTAGCACGCGCACGAAGCGCGTCGTGAATCGGTTAAACCTAGTGCAGTTGGGTGCGCCCGTCGGTGCCGGCCACGGCGTGCCGGGCAAGGCGCGACGACGCCGCGCACTGCCGTGCGCAAGGAGGAGCAACGCCGCACGGCGCGTTGTGGGCGGTGCTGACGGGTGCATGGCGCGATCACCCAACCGATGAGCGTAATCGGAGCAGATGAAGTCAATATCCAAGCGAATTTCGAGAAGTTTGGGAGCGGTCAACTGCGGTTTCTAGGATAAAGTTACGGCTCTCGCGGGCGTAGTTCAATGGCAGAACTTCAGCTTCCCAAGCTGACTACGAGGGTTCGATTCCCTTCGCCCGCTCCATTTCGGCTTTCGACGGAGTTCCACCGAACGCCAAGGAACGTCGCAAGTCATTGTCGGAATTGAGGATTTTCAGCCAACCCTCATCCACTGACATCCAGCAAAATCCACTCCCAGCCGGTTCGAACTGGTGGTCGCTGGCAATGCGGAGGTTCCCAAGTCCGTATTGTTGCTTCTGGAGGTGCTGCCCCCCGGGGGGACCATGCATCCAACTCGCTTCGCAGGAGTTGGGCTCAATCAAACAGCTCGACCGGCCGTTGCAGTGTTTGGGAAGCGAGATGCGAAATAGTCGATGACTTCTGACGCCTGTGTCCCCTGGCGAAACCGCTTCTGCTGATCGAAATCGATCGAGGGCAGCATGTGGATCAGTTGGTGATCGGCGTACAGCGCCATGACCTCACGGGCATCCAGCGCCCCGGCATGTTGTCCCGTGAGCGTGTTTGCCGCCTCAATGGCCGCACCGATCATCACATCCGCCAGTTGTACAGCGGGACTATTCTTGGAGTCGACCTGCGTCACCGATTGAAGCTTGAGCGGAAAGGTGATGCTGGCGAGCCTCGACAGGCGGAACGTGACCACGTTCTCGTGGCGGATGTAGCGCTGCAGCAAGTCGTGATAGGTGAGCAGGTTCTTCGACTGATCGTGCTCGACCTGATAAGGACCATCGGTCATGGCCTCCATCCGGCTGACCAGGGACTGCAGCACAACAAAGGCCGCATCCGTGCTGACGCCGGGCGTGGCGATCGCCTTTAAGCACTCCGGCGCCGCAAACTGTGCCAGTGGCCCCAAGGCCTCCGGCAAGGTTCTCCAATTGGCATTGCGAGCAGCCCGAATCAGATCACCAAGTGCCTGCGGCGACTTCTCCTTGACGGCGCGCTGAAACGAGGCCAGCAGACGGTCGAATGCGCTCTTGCCGAAGAGCGTGGGGCCAGCCGTGTACAGCAGTGAGGCCAGCGCGTAGTTCTGACCATCCGCATAGAAATCCTGTCCGCGCTCGTGGTAGTAGGGGTCTACCGCATAGTCCAGGAACATCAGCAGCAAGAGGTAGCGCTTGTCGCAAACATAGGTCACGCATTTGTAGTGAGCCAGCAGGTCACGCTGCAGGGCAAGCAGACGCGGGTGATTGGCGGGACGACGTGCCAGAGCGCGGTACTTTAGTTCAGCCGCTTGGAGCGATGGAAAGTGCTCCCGGATCAGGCGACGCGCATCGTCGTCCTCAATGGCGATGGCTGTCGCGCCTTGGAAACGCT
>JADLBI010000211.1 GCA_020847775.1 Opitutaceae bacterium | reverse complement strand
GGGGATGAGCACGTGGCGATAAAAGTCCGAACGTTTGAGCCGCGCGCGGTCGGGCATGATCTCGTCGAGACTGTAAAGTTTCACGCCGGGATGTTCGTCGAGCCAGCCGTGCGTCGGCGAAAGCTTGGCGCGCGCCTTCCACCAATCGGCAGACTGGCGCGACGGCTGCGAATGCAGGGTCAGTGCGCCGGGGTTGCTCTCTTTCGCGTCGAGAAAAAGCGTGGTGCTGTGGCTGTGCGGGATCGCCTTGCCAAGTAGGCCCTGCAGCGCCTTCCACAACTCCGGCACACTGGCCGCCACTTCCATGTCCACCACCGAGCGGCGCAACACGGGATCATCAAGCTTGAGACCGCGGTCCTCCACGGTGATGGAGCCTTTCTTACTGGACGGTTTGGGTGGCACGGCAGCTGATAATCTCGGCCAAAGCCGGGCCGACCGCAACGCTATTGCGGCCTATCGGATAGGCACGAACCCTATCAGGAAAAGGCAGGGCGGGGTCAGCGATCCCGCCCTGCAAAACGTCAGCCGTTGGCGCGGCGCTTGCGGTCTGCCTCGGCCTTGGCGGGGACGTCGTCCGCCACCTTGATGCCGGCCTTGCGCAGCGCGTCGTCGAGCAGCACTTCGCCCTTCATGTAGCCCACCACGATGTCCACCACGCGGCCCTCGGCGTTGATGATGTATTGCGTGGGGATGCCGCGCACGCCGTAGAGCGCATGCGAGGCGCGGTCGGCGCCACGCTCGGCCTTGTCGTGCGACCACACGATGTCGGGATAAGTAGCCTGATTTTTACGCACCCATTGTTCAAATTTCGCCCGGGTGTCGCTGGTGCAGGAACCGAGGACGACGACGCCCTGATCCTTGTAATGCGCGGCGACTTCCTGCGTGTGCGGCATTGCCGCCATGCAGGGGCCGCACCAGGTGGCCCAAAAATCCAGCACCACCACCCGGCCGCGGTAGTCGGAGAGCTTCACCGGCTTGCCGTCGATGTCGTAGGTCGCAAAGTCTGGCGCCATCGCGCCAATGGCGAGTTGCGGCTTTTGCGCCTCGGGCGCCTTGGGCTTGGTTTCTTCCCGGCTGAAAACCTTGGCCGGCATGTCTTCGGCGACCAGCTTCACCCCGGCGCGCAGCAACAAATTGCCGAGCGAATCCACCGTGCCCGGGCCGCCACCGACGAAGAAACCGAGCATGTCGCCCTTGGCGTCCACGATGATGGTGTTCGGCACCGGGGCCATCGCGCCACCCGTCAAATTCATGGCGAAAGCCTTTTTGAAATACTCCGACTGCAATGCGCCGAGGGCTTTTTTCTCCTCATCGGTCATCTCGTCGCGGTCCTTCGATGGGCGTGGTGCCGCGCCCGCCGCGTCCGAATAAATCGGAAAGTTGAACTTGCCGGCATTGGCAACCCGCCACGCGTTCGCGGTCGCCAGGTCGGTGTAGCCGAGCACGCCGATGAATTGCACGCCTTGATCGGCGTAGCGCGTGGCCCATGCGTTGTAAAACGACAGATATTCCTCCGGCACGCCGCCGCCGCCCCAGATATTAATCACGGTGATCTTGCCCTTGGTGACCGCGCTCAAGGGCGATTCCACGCCGGCGGCATCAAGCAGTGAAGGATCGGGCAGGGGCTGACCGGCCACGAGTTTGCCGTAATTTTCGCTGAACTTCGGCGTCGGGTTGAGCTTTTCCGCCTCGGCCTGGGCCTTGCGCTCGCGCTCCTCCTCGCGATCGGCGGCGAGTTGTTGGTTGCCCTTGGCTGTGGTCTCGTCGTCCACCTTAACTCCGGCCAGAGCCAGCGCGGCTTCCGTGCGCGCGTCGCTCGTGCCACCGTTGCCCACGATCTCGGCCACAATCTTGCCATCGCGGTCGATCACGAACTGCGTGGGGATGCCGCGCACACCGTAGAGTTTCGACGAGGCGCGCTCGGCAAAAGTCGCCGAGCCACGCTCGTGCGGATCAAACACAAAGACGATGTCGGGATACTTCGGCTGGTTCTTCGGAATCCACTCCTTGAATTTCGCGATCGTGTCGCTCGTGCCCGAGGCCAGCACCACCACATCTTGGCCAGCGTATTTTCTCGCGATCGCCTGCGTGTGCGGAAAGGACGCGATGCAAGGGCCGCACCAAGTCGCCCAGAAGTCGAGCACCACGACTTTGCCCTTGTAGTCGGACAATTTCAGCTCCTTGCCCGTCACATCGTGCATCACAAAATCCGGCGCGGTGGCACCGGTGCGCAGAGCCTCGCGCGGCTCGCCCGCGGTCGGATCTTTTGGCGATGGCTTGATCGTCGCCGCGGCCATGCCGCCACGCGATGCCATCACTTCCCGCACGACTTTTCTAACCACTTCCAAGTGCTCCTCGGTCGGCTTCACCTTGGCGCCCATGAGGCCCATGAGGGCGATCGCCTCGGCTCGCTCGCCGAAACCGATCGCGCCGGTGACCATCTTGCCATCGGCGCCGCTGACAAAGGACGCCGGGAACATACCGATGCCGAAATGCGTGTTGGCGATGCCCTCGCCCCAGGCCTTGCCCGCCGGATCCCACGCGACCGTGAAGCCGGGCGTCGGATTAGCCGCGACCCATTTGTCAAAATCCGCGCGCTCGGTCGCCGCAAAGATGACTAGTGTCTGCAGATCCTGCGCCTTGTAATCCGAGGCGACCTTGCCCACCCACGACTGCGGACCGTTGCCAGTGGCGAAATGCACAAAGGTCGGCTTGCCCGCGAAAGAGGCAAACGCGACGGGTTGTCCGTCAGCGCCGGTCAGGGTGAAGTCAGGCACGGCCTCGCCGCGGGCGATGCTGCCGAACTTCGCCGGGGGAAACGCGTTGTCCGCGCCGCCGCCCATCGGGACCATGCCGGCCGCCGGGCGCATCGCCGCGGTCTTGCCTGAAGCGGGGATGACTTTGGGCGCGTTCGGATCCTTCTTCGGTTCGGGCGGGATCGAGGCGAGGTCCACCTTCACGCCGAGGCGGGCCAAGGCGTATTCGAGGCGGTAGTCCTCGCCCGGGCCGCCGCCGCTAACGATCTCAGCAACCTTGCCGTCGCGGCCGATGACAAACATCGTCGGGAAGCCGCTGACGTTGTAACCGGTGTTGAAAATAGAATCCTTCCAGCCGGCCCGGTCGGCGGGATCAAAGGCCATGGTAAAGGCATACTTGGCGGCATTGCGCTCAATCCAGCCATCATAAGCCTGGCGGGTGTCGGCGGCGGTGATGCCGAGCAACACCACGTCTTGATCGCGGTATTTGCGAAACACCCGGTCGTTGTTCGGCATCGCGGCCTGGCAGGGGCCGCACCACGTCGCGGAAACGTCCACAATCACGATCTTCCCCTTGTAGTCGGAAAGCTTGATCGTCTCGCCCTGCGGGCCGACCACGCTGAATTCCGGGGCGACATCACCGGCCTGTAGCCTGGTGCCCTCGGTGGCAGAAGGCGGCGCGACGGTGGCGGGTTGGGCAAGGCCCGGACCGGCGAATATCAAGGCGACAGAAAATCCGGCGAGAAACCGGAAAGCATGGTGTGTTTTCATAAAATTTCGGGGAATGAATCGGACCGGTGTGTCCCCCAAGGTAGCACGCAGGTTCCTTTCCACCCATAGGACAAAGGTAACAAACCCAACCCGGTCCCGCGGCCTTGTCCAATCGGTCCGATTGATTTTGCTCCTTTCGGCCTATGGCTTGCGGGCGCGCGGGCCGTTAGAGTCGGACCATGCAAACCTTGTCCCGCCCCGCCGTAAAATCCGCCGCCCCGCGCCGCCGCCCTGGGCCCGCCATGCCGCCCGTGCTCCGGCTCATCGGCCGCACGCCGCTTGTGCAGCTGCATTTCCGGCCGGAGAATCTCACCATTTACGCCAAGGTCGAGTTCACCAACCCGAGCGGCTCCATCAAGGATCGCCTCGCGTTGCACCTGCTCACCGACGCCCGCCGCCAAGGCCTCCTGCGCCCCGACTCCATCATCCTCGAATGCAGCAGCGGCAACACCGGCATCTCG
>JADLBI010000210.1 GCA_020847775.1 Opitutaceae bacterium | reverse complement strand
GCCAAAAACGCCGCTTCCGCCCCGACCCGCACCGTCACGAACCCACGGGGTTTTTTGAGTTTTGAAGCGATCTGCGAAACCAAGCGGTTCGTTGCGATGCCGATCGACACGAGGATTTGCAGTTCCTCCCAAATGCGTTGCTGCAAGGCCCGCATCCGCGCTTCCACGTCCTCAATACTGCGGCAGCCGCAGGGACTCAAATCCAGATAACCTTCGTCCACGGAATTGCGCTGCACGAGCGGCGTCACTGTTTCGCACAAATCAAACATCTGTCGCGAAACCCGACCGTAGAGCCCCGAGGTATGTTTGAGCAGGATTAGATCCGGACACACTTTGAGCGCCCGCTGCGTCGGCATCGGCGTATAAACCCCGCAGGCCCGCGCCTCATAACTGGCCGACGAAATGATGCCGCGCTCACGCCCACCGACCGCGCACTTCGTGCCGCGCAACTCCGGCCGCAACGCCAACTCGCACGACACAAAGAACGCGTCGGCGTCCAAGTGCACGATCGTCGGCAAGGACTGTGCCGGGTGGATAGCGGGTGCAGAAGGCATGGCGACATTTCACGTATCCAGCCGCGGCACGCAAACTAGGTTTTACAGGGCCAGATTCACGGATGCTTTCGGGGCTCCCCAAACGGTCGCATGGCGTATGACTATTATCGCCTCAATTTTACTTCAGCCCAGCGAGCCAGTGCTTGGCCGGTCGGCGAGCGTGCTTCCTTTGCAATCCCCTCGCGCGGGCCGGCGTAAACCAAGTTGCCCCCATCCTTGCCCCCACCGGGGCCGAGATCGATTAGCCAGTCGGCCAAGTTCATCACGTCGAGGTTGTGCTCGATGATGATGATCGTGTTGCCCGCGTTGCGCAGTTTGAAGAGCAAGTCCATCAAGCGCTGGATATCCACCCAGTGCAGTCCGGTGGTGGGCTCATCGAGTATATAGAGGGTCCCGCCCTGCTGGCGCTTGCTTAGCTCGAGGGAGAGCTTTAACCGTTGCGCTTCGCCGCCCGACAGGGTTGGCGCGGGCTGGCCGAGTTGCAGATAACCAAGCCCGACCGCATCGAGCGTCTCCAGTTTGTCGAGCACGCGTGGGATGTGGCGAAAAAGCTTGATCGCCTCGCGCACGGTCAGGTCGAGCACATCTGAAATGGAATGACCGTGAAACATCACTTCGAGCGTCTCACGGTTAAAGCGTTTGCCACCGCAACTTGGGCACGGCGCGTAGGCGTCGGCCATGAATTGCATGTCGAGCTTGATGACGCCGTCGCCCTGGCAGCGTTCGCAGCGTCCGCCACGCACGTTAAAGGAAAAGCGGCTGGCCTTGTAACCACGCACCTTCGCGAGCGGCACTTGCGCAAACAGCGCGCGCAACAGATCGAGCAAGCCGACGAAGGTCGCGGGGTTCGAGCGCGGACTACGGCCGATGGGGCTTTGATCCACGAGCACGAGCTTTTCGAAGAAATCGAGATTCTCGATCGCGCGGTGCGCACCCGGCAGCGTGCGCGCGCCATTCAATTTCCGAGCCGCCGCCGTCGCGAGAATATCGTTCACCAGCGTGCTTTTGCCCGACCCGCTCGGGCCGGTCACGCAGGTCAGCAGACCGATCGGGAATTTGGCATCGATACCCTTGAGATTGTGCTCGCGCGCCTCGCGCACCGTCAGCCACGCGCCGTCCGGCTGCTTCAAGCCTGCTTCGTTCTCCACACTCAGCTTGCCGGAAAGATAAGCGCCCGTCTGCGAAACCTTCTGCGGCAACTTCTGACAAGCTTCCGGTGGACCCTGGAACAAGACCTCGCCGCCTTCGGTGCCAGCGCCGGGACCGAGCTCGATCAGTTCATCGGCGATTCGCATCGTGTCTTCGTCGTGTTCGACGACGATCACAGTGTTGCCGCGGTCACGCAGTTCGCGCAGTTGCCTCAGCAGTCGTTCGTTGTCGCAGGGGTGCAGACCCACACTCGGTTCATCAAGCACGTAAACCACGCCTATCAGCCCCATGCCCAACTGCGTCGCGAGCCGCACGCGTTGCGCCTCGCCGCCCGACAATGTCGCGTAATCACGATCAAGCGTCAGGTAGCCCAAGCCCGTATCGAGCAGGAAGCGCAGCCGCTGCTGAATACCCGTCACGACCTCGTGCAACGCGTCGCCTTCGCCGCGCTCGCCGATCAGCTTGCGGGAAAACTCATCCGCCGCCGTCACATCCAATGCCATGAAGTCCGGATAGGTGATGCCCGCCAGCCGCACCGCCGAGCTGCGCGCATTCAGGCGCTGGCCGTGACACTCAGGACAACCGCCGCTGATCATGAAAGTCGTCAATCGCGCGCGAAATCCTTCGCTGTCCGTTTCGCGAAAGCTTTCCTCCAAGTCGGCAATAACGCCCGGGAAAGGCATCGCCCGGGCTTCGCGCATGCGTTTCAGCTTAAAGGCGAACTCGCGCGCCCCCGCGCCATGCAAAATGGCGTGGCGGGTTGCCTCGGGTAGCTCCTGCCATGGGAGATCCGCATCATAGGGTAATTGTTCGGCCAACTGCTTGAGTAACGCGTTGTGTTTGATGATGAGATTTTTGCCACCGATGCGCCACGGTTTGATCGCGCCACCGCGCACGCTCTTGGCCGGATCGGGCACGATCAGCTCCGGCACGAACCGCAGTTTGCGCCCCAACCCTCCGCAAGTCTGGCACGCGCCTTCCGCGTGGTTCGACGAAAAGTGCTTTGGAGTAAGCTTCTCGAAAGTGTCGCCGCAGAGCTCGCACGAGAGATGTTGGCTCAGGTTAAGCTCGCGCCAAGTATCGGACGCGCATTTTTGCGCGAGCACCAACGCACGGTCGCCGCCTTCGCGAAACGCCAGTTCCAGCGAGTCGGCTAGGCGCGAACGCTGCTCGGTGGTCGCGATCAGGCGGTCCACGACCAGTTCGACGGCGACGGCTTGCGTGCCCTTCGGCACCAAATCACTTTCATCAAGGTTGCGCACCTCGCCGTTAAGGCGCACCCGCTGAAAGCCGCGCTGGCGCAAGCGCGGCAATTCATCGCGCAGCACGCTTGGCTTGGCTTGCATAAACGGAGCGAGGAGCATGATGCGTTCGCCCGCGCAGGCCGTGAGGACGTGCTGGATGTTGTCGTCGAGCGATCGGCGTAACACGCGTCCGCCGTCCTTTGGGCACAGCTGCTCGCCGGCCAGCGACCAGAGTAGTCGGGCGTAATCGGCGATTTCGGTCACGCTGGCGATGGTTGTGCGTGGCGACGAACCGCCCGTGCGCTGTTCGATAGCGAGCACCGGTGATAAGCCATGAATGAAGTCCACCTCCGGCCGCTTCAATTGATCGAGCACCTGCCGGGCCTGCGTGGAGAGCGACTCCATGTATTTGCGGTAGCCTTCGGCGTAAATCGTGTCGAAGGCTAGGGATGACTTGCCCGAGCCACTTGGCCCGGTGATCACGACTAGCTTCCCGCGCGGAATCTTCAATTCGAGATTACGCAGATTGTGTTCCCGAGCGCCTTTGATGTGGATGTGGGTCGCAGCCTGCATGGTGTTAAACCGGCACTTTATACAACCGGTTGCCGCTGCAACCGCCAAGCCGTCTTTTGTCGGATATGCCATTTCGCGCTTGTGGACCGCGAGGGATTATCATGGGTTGTCATAAATCCTTGTTCGGATTTAGCGACTCCCCGGTCGTTGACTAACCCCAGCTTAACTTATGAACCATCCATGCACCCGCAGTGTCGGTGTGTGCCGCCGCGCGGCACACACCGCCCTTGGCCTGTTACTGATACCTACCGCAGCCCTCGCCGTTCAATTCAAGGAAGGTGCCTTACAAGGCAGCTTTGATACCACTATTTCGGCAGGCGGGCTCTACCGTCTTGGGTCGCCTGATGCCGACTATTATGGCCGAGCCAACGGCGGTCGCCAAAACTCAGTCAATGCTGACGATGGCAATTTGAATTACGGCCAAGGCTGGAACTCGGCTCTACTCAAGGCCTCGCACGATCTGCAGCTGTCCTATAACAATATTGGG
>JADLBI010000209.1 GCA_020847775.1 Opitutaceae bacterium | reverse complement strand
GTGGGGGGAGATCGCTTGGGAACGCTGCAGCACCAGCGGACGGTGCGCGATTTCCGCGTCGATTTCGTCGAGGAAGACGGGCGATGGCGCGTCCGCGGCTTTGAAGATCTCGGCGGCGCTTTGCCGGGCGAGTGATAGCAGCGCCCGCCAGCACGAGCGGGCGCGACTTTGCGGGCGGTAGCGGTTCTGCGTCGCCGGCGGGCGAGATTCGCGTCGCGAGCCGCCGCGGGTCGATCACTACGGTTGGCGACAACGCTCGCCACGCAGAAAATCCCTCAAGCAACCACGCGAATCGCGCTCGAGTTTCGCGACTCGCCCCGCCTTGGCGCTTGGCGTGATTGCTTCAAGCTACCCACCGCGCAAGCGCGGCCCTTTCCCCAGGGGCCGCGTTTTTTTGTTGGTGAGTGGTAGTTTGGTGAGTGGTGAAGAATCAGTCTTCGTTACTACTCACCACTCACTCTTCCTCACTCCCATTCGATCGTCGCGGGCGGTTTGCTGCTGATGTCGTAGGCGACACGGTTCACGCCCTTCACTTCATTGATGATGCGCGTCGAAATCCGGCCGAGCAGCTCGTAGGGGAGGTGCGTCCAATCGGCGGTCATGAAGTCGGTGGTGTCGACGCACCGCACTGCCACGACGTTGTCGAACGTCCGCGCGTCCCCCATCACCCCCACGCTGCTCACCGGCAACAACACGGCGAACGCCTGGGCCGTCTGCCGATACAGCCCGGCCGATTTGATCTCTTCGACCACGATCGCATCGGCCTCGCGCAGCACATTTAGGCGATCCTTCGTGATCGCCCCCAAGCACCGCACCGCCAGCCCCGGTCCGGGGAACGGATGCCGCCAAACGATTTCTTCCGGCACGCCCAATTCCAAGCCCAAGCGCCGCACTTCGTCTTTGAACAAATCGCGCAGCGGCTCAATCAGCTTGAAGCCGAGCTCCGCCGGCAGTCCGCCGACGTTGTGGTGCAACTTGATCGTCGCCGCCGGGCCGTCGGGAGCGGCGCCGCTTTCGATCACATCGGGATAAAGCGTCCCCTGCGCCAGAAATTCAACGCCTTTGATCTTCTGTGCCTCGACCTTGAAACAATCGATGAACGCATGCCCGATGCGGCGGCGTTTTTCTTGCGGTTCGGTGATGCCGTCGAGCGCCGCCAGAAAAACGTCTTCCGCGTCGACGATGTGCAGGTCGGTTTTGAAATGGTCGCCAAACTCGTGGGCGATCCCTTCGCGCTCGTTCTTGCGCAACAGGCCGTTGTCCACCAGGATGCACGAAAGCTGCGAACCGATCGCCTGATACAACAGCGCCGCCGTCACCGAACTATCGACCCCGCCCGACAAGCCGCAAATCACCCGCGCGTCGCCGACGGTCGCACGAATTTCCTCGATCGTTTCGCGAGCAAAATCCCCGAGCCGCCACGCCCCGCGGCAACCGCAAATGTCGATCAGAAAGTTGCGGAGTACCGTTGAGCCCAGCGGCGTGTGGGTCACTTCAGGGTGAAATTGCAGGCCGAACACCGGCAGCGAATTGTGCCGCACGGCAGCGATTGGGCAGGTACACGTGCGGGCGAGCGGCACAAAGTCGCTCGACACGCTGGCCACCTGGTCGCCGTGGCTCATCCAGACTTCGGTGTGATCGGGCAGGCCCGCAAACAACCCGTCGTGTGCGGTGATCGAGATGCGCGCCCGGCCGTATTCGCGCGTCGGCGCGCTGGAAACTTTCCCGCCGAGCGCCTCGCACGCGAGCTGCATGCCGTAGCAAATGCCCAGCACCGGCACGCCCAGGCGGAAAATTTCCGGGTCGCAGTGCGGCGCGCCAGCTTCATACACGCTGCTCGGCCCGCCCGAAAGGATGATCCCCCGCGGCTTTCGCGCCCGCAGCGCCGCCGGCGAAATATCGTGGCGCACGATCTCGCAATAGACATGCTGCTCGCGCACCCGGCGCGCGATGAGCTGGGCGTACTGCGAGCCAAAGTCGAGCACCACCACATGCTCGTCGGCGACCCGCGGCGGCGAACGCGACGTCGATGCGGCCTTGCTGCGCTGGTCCATCCCGTGGCCTATCCGCTACTCTTCGCACGTAAACGCAAAACGCCCGCTGAACATCGGCGGGCGGGAAAGAGCCTAGTGTACCGGATTTCGCCGCCGCTGGGGTGAATCCTGCGTCCGCACTAAACCTTTTCGTACCGCGCGTGCCACGATGTTATTCGAAAGCAAACTTTCCCCACCGAGACGGGTTTTGGGCGCGACTTTCTACGATCGAAATCGTCGCAAAGTACGCTTCTGTAAGCATTTGGGGTGCTTCATAGAACCCCTCTATTGGCGAAACGGTGGGGAAAGGTGCCCGTTAACTGTACAGCCCCAAAGGAGCCAGCGGTGGCTGCTCACACCCGTGCGTTTGAGACGTTCCACCATCACGGCCTGCGCGCGTGCGAGGCGGGCACGCACGACACCGGCGAAACACGCCTCCGCAACGACCGCGGTCATGGCGCCCCTACTCGCCCGCCGAGGTCGTACGCGAAACAATACCGGGCCTTGAGCAAGTTCGTCACGCAGGCGAAGGAATGAGTAGCTTTACCTTCCTCGCATTTCGGGCAAAATAGTTTTCGAATCAGGCAATGCACTGCGCAGTTTTTGCACGCCCTCCACGGAAACACAGCCGGGAAACAGCATTGCGTCTGTCCTTTCTGCCTGTCGTCCGTCCTGCAGAGGGAAAGCATCGAGCCGTTCCAACCTGACAAGGGGACAACTTTTGCTGCAAGTGCCGCGTGCGATCAGCGGGCTTCGTAATACGTCATTCTACCGTATCTTCTCAATTGCTAGCATTGCTGTCAGTTG
>JADLBI010000208.1 GCA_020847775.1 Opitutaceae bacterium | reverse complement strand
GTTTTTGGCTTCTTCACCCAACCACCTACCATGATCCGTCTTTTTGCTGAACTCTTCGGACACTACCATGCCTCCGCGAGCAGGTGTCCAAACTCGGGTTGCAATAGTGCGTAACGTTTCGGGTCCTCCCCCACCCAACGCGCTCGTTCGCGCAATAACTCGGCGTTGCGCGGGAGAAAAAACTCTTCCGGCCGATCCCGGCGCATGGTCATGCGGAATTGATAGTCCGCCGCCGGAAACAGTGACGCCAAACCGGTCATGGCCGCACAGTCAGCCGGGTGCGCCAAGCGGGTTTGAAATAGCGCCGCGCGAAGTCGCGCAGATCCTCGCGCGTCACCGCGTCGATGCGCCGTTCGTAGTCCCGCGCGTCGTTGGCCGGTTTGCCGTAGAGCACATTCAACGCGGCTTGCGCCGCCCGGGCCGAGTTGGTCTGCATGCCCATCCGATGGCCGGCCTTGAGCCTGGTCTGGCAACGCGCGAGTTCGTCGGCGCCGACGCCGCCGCTCATCACGCGGCGAATCTCGGCGGTGATTTCCTTGTATATCGCCCGCTCTTTGCCCGGCGCGGTGCCCGCGTAAAAATAAAACATCGCTGCATCGAGACCGACCACCCGCTCGGATCGCACGTAGTAAGCGAGGCCGAGTTCATCGCGCACCCGTTCAAACAGCCGCGACGACATGCCGCTGAACAGCTCGTCCATCACCTCGCTGACGTGGAACAACTCGTCGCCAATCGCCGGCGCAGGATATGCCTCAAACACGACGGCCTGCTGCCGTGGCTGCCGCTCCTCCGTGTCGCCGGGTTGAGCCGGACCGGTAAAGGTTGCCGCGCGCCGGGACACCGCGCCCCGAGGCAACGCCAGCAGGAGCCGACGGGCGGATTTTTCTAACTGCGGCGGGTCGAAATCGCCCGCCACCACCAACACGACGTTTTCGCTCCGAAAAACATCTTGGTGCAGCGCCGCCAAATCCCGCGGGCTAACCTTGCTGACATCGGCCTCCTCGCCGTGCGCTCCGACCGCCAACGGGTGTTCACCAAAGAACCGACGGCGCAACAAACGGAGGCCGTGGCTCACCACATTGTCGTGGTCGTCGCGCAGCGCGGCCAGTTGCGCCTCGCGTTCAAGCGCGAGGGTGCCGGGGCGAAACGCGGGATTCAGCACGGCATCCGCCAGCAAGCCGAAACCCAGAGGTAAATCAGCCGGCAGCACCTCGACCGACAACCCGACGCTGTTGTTGCCGACCATCGGCTGCATCGAGCCGCCTACCGCGTCGATCAGGCGCGCCACCTGCGCGGCCGAGCGCCGCTTGGTGTCCTTCGTCATCATCGTGGCCAGCAGGCTGCTGATGCCGCGCCGGTCGGTTGGCTCAAACAGCGCGCCGCCCAGAGCGCAAAGCCGCAGGTGCACATTGGGCAGCGCATCATCACGCTGCAGAAGCAGGCGCGCGCCGTTGGGCAGCTTGATCTCGCTGAATTCCGGGCGCGCGCGCGCGGCGCTCGACTCAGGCGTCACGGCGGCCGAGGTCGGTTTCGGATTAAGCGAGACCGCAGTGCAATGTTCGGGGACGACGTAGCGCGCCAAGACCCGGCGCAAATCCTCCACCGTCAGCGCCGCCACGCGTTCGAAATAGGCGCGGCTGAAATCGAGATCGCCCACCACGGTCTCGGCCACGCCCAACCGCGAGGCTTGGCCACTCATGGTCTTGCGCGTGTTGATCTCGCCCACGACGAGCTGGCGCACGGCCTTGCGCAACTGGGCCGACTTGAACCCCGTGCGTTTGGCGCGCTCCAGCACCGCGCGGATCGCGTCGGTCGCGCGGACACGCTTATCGGGGTCCGTGGTGAACGAAACAAAGAATAAGCCGGACGTGCCGGGATTCCAGCTGCTCGCCTCGATCGTGTGCACGAGGCCTTTCTTCTCCCGGATTTCCTGCCAAAGCAGCGAGCTGTCCCCCGCCCCCAGCACCATGGCCAGCACATCCAAGGCCGGCGCGTCCGGATGGGTCAGCCCGGGGATTTGCCAACCCAATCCGGCGCGCGACAATTCAAAATCGCCGGCCTCGTGAACCGCGCGCGCCGACAATTGCGCGGGCTCGTCCGGCACCAAAACCGGGGCCAGCGCCCGTCGTGGCGCCGCACCAAAACGCTGGTTGATCGTTTGCACCGTCTGCTCAGGATCAACGTCGCCGCAGACGACCACGACCAGATTGTTCGGCACATAGCGCGTTTGGTAGTAGTCGAGCAGCTGCCGTCGGGTGATTTGGGCAAAGATTTCGCGATGCCCGATGATTGGGTGCGCATAGGGATGTTGGCGAAAGGCCGTGGCGAAAAGCGTATGCGCCAGCCGTTGGTCGGGATCGTCCTGGCCCATGTCGATCTCGCGCAGGATCACGTCCTTCTCCTTCTTCGCCTCACCCGCATCCAATGTCGAGTGCAGCACCATATCGGCGAGCACATCCACCGCCATGGCGATATGTTCGGCTGGCAAGTCGATGTAATAGACCGTGCGGTCGAAAGTCGTGTAGGCGTTGTGGTAGCCGCCATGCCCCTGCACCTCGGCGGAGATTTGGCGGCCGGTGCGGCGCGACGTGCCCTTGAACAGCATGTGCTCAAGGTAGTGCGACAAACCCGCGCCTAAGTCCCTGCCCTCATGAATGCTGCCGGTTTTCACCCAGACCTGCACCGAGGCCACCGCGGCTTTGTGGTCGGGCTTGACCAAGACGGTGAGGCCGTTGGGCAAAACTCGACGCACCACCAGCTCCTGCCAGAAACGTCGTAGCAACGCCAAATCGGCGGAAGATTTTTTCTCAGCCATGGACGGGAATTGCTTACCGGCACTCAGTCCTTGCGCGCAACGGCGGCCGGGTTGGCCTTCTTCGGTTGGAATGGTTTAACAAAGGCCTCATCAAAGGTGTAAATCTCCGCAAAATCGTCCAATTGGTCGTTCTCCGTTTTGCTAAACACGTTGTATTCGATGAGATTGAAAACGATGGCTCCGATATCCCGGCATTTACTGATTCCCCAATCGTTCAGCACCGTTTTGGCCATTGGCCCATATTGATCCAGCGCTTAAACGCGCATGCCATCGAGCAACTCCGGTCCGCTGACATGGAACGCTTTAGCTGCGCGCTTCGCATCCTGCTTGCGGAGCTCCTTAACCGTGTGGTCGAGCCCCTGACGGACGAAGTCGTATGCCCTTGGGGCATAACGGCCGTCTTCCTTGCAAATAAGTTCAACAATCTCCGGGAAATCGATGTCGGGCATGTTAGCGGGATCGCCCATCAGAAAGCCTGTCCCCGCCAAGGCGACCCTTTTTTCCTTGAGGGACATCAATGGAATTCCACACGGGTAGAAATACCCATGAATATCGCCTCGAATTCCACGTAAGTTTATGTAGTTTGTTGGCAACAACATGATCGCCTCTACTCAAACCAACCACCCCTTGTCCGGCACCAACGCGAGGCAGGTTCTCGGCAACCACATGGATCAGGCCTTGGCGAAGCTCAAGCAGGCCGGTCTGCGAATCACCCAGCCACGCATCGCCATCCTCACTTCCTTGCTCAAACGGGATCAGCCGTGCAGTATTGAGCAGATCCATGGCGACCTAGCCACCGGCTCATGCGATTTGGTCACTGTTTACCGCTGTCTGACCGCCTTTGAGGAAATCGGTCTGGTTCGGCGCACGTTTTTTCTCAACGGCACCAGCCTCTACACGATCAAGCTGAACGACACGAACCGCTATCATGTGGTCAATAAGGACACGCGTGAAGCCCGGGAGCTCGATGCCGAGTCAATCGCGGAACTGCAGGCCACCGTGCAACGCATTGAAGAACGACTGCGCCACCAAGGACACGCCAACATCTCACACGTCGTCGAATTCTTTGCCGAATCTGCGAGCATGCCCAGCCGCGGCCAGTCGCCGACCAGGGTCGTTTGACGCGTCGTTCTTGTTGGGGAAAAAGCGCGGCCAATCCGGACGCGCTTGTTTGCTGCCTACCCCACAGCCGCAAAGCGTGCGGCGACCTCGTCCCAATTGACGATCGACCAAAACGCCCGGGCGTAATCCGCGCGGCGATTCTGATAATGCAGGTAGTAGGCGTGTTCCCACACATCGAGCCCGAGGATCGGCGTCCAACCCTCGCTGAGCGGCGAATCCTGATTGGCGGTCGAATGGACTCGCACAACGCCCCCTTTGACGCTGAGCCATGCCCAGCCGCTGCCGAATCGATTGCCCGCTTCAGCAGCGAACTTGGATTGAAAGTTCTCAAACGAACGGAACTCCCGCACGATCGCGTTGGCTAGCGCGCCCTGAGGCTCGCCTCCGGTATGCGGAGTCAGCACCCTCCAAAACAAACTGTGGTTGACGTGCCCGCCCACGTTGTTGCGCACCGCGGTGCGAATCACTGCAGGCACGGCATTCAGGTCGGCCAGCAATTGCTCGGCCGTGAATTTTTGCAGCTGGGGATAATCGGCCAGTGCCTTGTTCGCGTTGTTGATGTAGCCCTGGTGATGCTTGCCGTGATGAATCCGCATGGTCTGCGCATCGATCGCCGGCTCCAGCGCGGCAAAGTCATAACCCAGCGGCGGCAGGGTAAACGGTTGCGACGTGCCCGCAGGCGCGCCGACCGCGGCCCTGGCTTCGCGCGGTGCCGTGATACCCAGACCGGCCAATGCGGCCCCGGCCCCGAGTGATTTGATCAAAGTGCGGCGGGTCATGTT
>JADLBI010000207.1 GCA_020847775.1 Opitutaceae bacterium | reverse complement strand
GTCGGTGCCGCCGGAGACGATGTCGACGCCGCGGGATTTGAGCGTGTCGGCGAGCGCGCGGGCGTTTTCGACCACCTGCCTGCCGTAAGCCTTGAATTCCGGCTTCAGTGCTTCGCCGAAGGCGACCGCCTTGGCGGCGATCACGTGCATCAGCGGGCCGCCCTGGATGCCGGGGAAAATGGCCGAGTTGAATTTCTTGCCGAGCTCCTCGTCGTCGCTCATGATCATGCCGCCGCGCGGGCCGCGGAGCGTCTTGTGCGTGGTGGTGGTGACCACGTGCGCGTGCGGAATGGGCGAGGGGTAGACGCCCGCCGCGACCAGGCCCGCCACGTGCGCCATGTCGGCCATGAGATAGGCGCCGGCGGAATCGGCGATTTGGCGGAAGCGCACCCAGTCGACGACGCGCGAATAAGCCGAAAACCCGGCGACGATCAGTTTGGGTTTATGTTCTTTGGCGAGGCGCTCGACTTCGTCATAGTCGATCAGCCCGTCCTCTTTCTTCACGCCGTACTGCACGGCCCTGAACCACTTGCCCGACTGGTTGGGCGCCGCGCCGTGGGTTAAGTGGCCGCCCGCTGCGAGCGACTGGCCGAGGATGGCGTCGCCCGGCTGCAGCAGCGCGTTGAACACGCCCTGGTTGGCCTGTGAACCGGAATTCGGCTGCACGTTGGCGTAGGCGCAGTTGAACAGTTTCTTCGCGCGGTCGAGGGCGAGCTGCTCGGCCACATCGACATATTCGCAGCCGCCGTAATAACGCTTATGCGGGTACCCTTCCGCGTATTTGTTGGTCAGCACCGTGCCCTGCGCGCGGAGCACCGCGAGGCTCACGATATTCTCCGAGGCGATCAGCTCGATCTGCGTCTGCTGGCGGTTCAGCTCGCCCTCGACGGCGGCGTAGAGTTCCGGGTCGGCTTTGGCCAGCGTGGTGTCGAAGAAGGGGTTGGTCATGGAGTCATTCGTCTTTCGTTGCGGTTGGGTCATGGGGAGCGGGCTTCCTTTTAGGACATTTTTTCAACGCGTTTGGCGTGGCGGCCGCCTTCGAATCCGGTGGCGAGGAATTGCGCGAGGCAATCCCTGGCGATGTCGCTGCCGACCAGCCGCGCGCCCAGGCAGAGCACGTTGGCGTCGTTGTGGCGGCGGGCGAGCGCGGCGGTCAGGCCGTTGGTTGCCAGCGCGGCGCGGAGATGCCTGTGGCGGTTGGCGGCGATCGAGATGCCCACACCCGAGCCGCAGATGAGCACGCCCCTGCCGCCGGGGTTCTTTTTCATCCACTCGGCCAGCGCGGCCGCGTAGTCGGGGTAGTCGACGGAGTCGTGGCTGTGCGTGCCAAGATCGGCCACTTCGTGCCCGAGGCTTTTCAACTCCTGCGCCAACAGCTGCTTGAGGTCGAGTCCGGCGTGGTCGCTGGCGATGGCAACGGCAAGTGTGCTCATGCGATCCGTGGTTCGTGGTTGCGGTCAATATTCGCTGGCTTTGCGCCAGTCTGCACTACTATATATAGAGATGCTGTTGTGCCACGAGTTGGCTGCTTACGCAACGGATTTTAATAATAAATTTATGAATTTGCTCGATATAACCCTGTATTTTGCCGCCGAGATGTCGTGCGGCGCCGTCAATTCCGTAGCGGGCGGCGGGACTTTCCTGACTTTCCCGATACTTATCATGGGCGGCCTTTCGCCCCTTTCGGCCAACATCATGAGCACCATTGCGCTCTGGCCGGGCAGCGTGTCGAGCGCCTATACCTATCGTAAGCAATTACCCGGTGACCGGGAATGGCTTTTCGCGTTTGCGGCAGTGAGCATGCTGGGCGGCGCGATCGGCACAATTGTCCTGCTGGTTTCGCCGGAGGTCGTGTTCGAGCGGCTGGTGCCGTGGCTCCTGCTGTTTGCCACGCTGGTCTTTACGTTCGGCGGCCGCGGCATAAGCTGGTGCCGCCAGTTCGGCGCGGCGCACGGCGCGAACCGCAGCCTGGGCCTCGCCCTGCAGTTCGCCATCGCGCTCTACGGCGGCTATTTCGGCGCGGGCCTCGGCATCCTCATGCTGGCGATGCTGCAGGTGATGGGGCTTTCCCACATCCACCAGATGAACGCGCTGAAAACCCTGCTCGGCAGCGTGATCAACGCGTCGGCAGTGGTCATCTTCGCCATGTCCGGCAAGGTGATATGGGAGGTGGCGGCGGTGATGGTCGCCGGCGCGGTCATCGGCGGCCACCTCGGCGCCCGGCTGGCCCTGCGGGTTTCGCCGGATACCGTGCGCCGCGCCGTCATCGTCATCGGCTTCCTGATGACCGCATATTTTTTTGCGCATGAGGCGTAATTAACGATTGAGTCGTAAAGATCGAGGCGTATAATCACCGAAACGAGACGACTAGATCTGGTATTTACGGGTAGAGGACAAAGACATTATGAACGAGCCGGCAGCAACGCATACGGGATTCCAACCAGCTGATAATCAAGCGGAAACCGCGAGCGGCGCGCGCGCCCACATCATCGTGCTCGGCAACGAAAAAGGCGGCTCGGGAAAAACCACCACCGGCATGCACCTGATCGTGTCGCTGATGCGGCTCGGTTTCTCGGTCGGCTCCATCGACATCGACTCGCGCCAGCGTTCGCTGTCGCGTTACCTGGAGAACCGCCGACAGACCATGCTGCGCGAAAACGTCACGCTGCCGCAGCCGCAGCACATCGTCGTGCAGAGAAGCCCGTTCAACATCGTGCAGGAGGCCGAGGCCGACGAGCGCGAGCGTTTCGGCAAGGCGCTGGCCCGCGTCGTCCCCACCAACGATTTCGTGGTGATCGACAGCCCCGGCAGCGACACCTACATGTCGCGCCTCGCGCATACCCACGCCGATACCGTCATCACCCCGATCAACGACAGCTTCGTCGACCTCGACGTGCTGGCAACGGTGGACGGCCAGACCATGAAGATCATCAAGCCCAGCATCTACTCCGAGATGATCTGGGAGCAGAAGCTGCAGCGCGCCAAGCGCGACGGCGGCTCGATCGAGTGGATCATCATGCGCAACCGCCTCTCCAACATCGACGCCAAAAACAAGCGCTTCATGACCCAGGCCACCACCGACCTGGCGCGGCGCATCGGCTTTCGCGTCGCTCCCGGATTCTCCGAGCGCGTGATCTTCCGCGAAATGTTCCTCCAGGGCCTCACCGTGCTCGACATCGAAGGCGCCAAGGGCGGCCTGTCGCTGTCGCATGTCGCGGCGCGCCAGGAAGTGCGCGACCT
>JADLBI010000206.1 GCA_020847775.1 Opitutaceae bacterium | reverse complement strand
GCCGCGGCCGCCGGCGTGGATCTGGGATTTCACCATCGTGGGACCTTCGGGGAGGGAGCCGAGGGCGGTGTCGAACTCGGCGGCGGATTTGGCGGCGGCGCCTTGAGGGACGGGGACGCTGAATTTTTCGAAAAGAGCTTTGGCCTGATACTCGTGGATGTTCATGGAGGGGAGCCGCAGGCTAGCAGGCGTTCGCGATGGGAAGCAGCTCAAAAAATGGTTTTTTCGCACTCGTTAGCTCCGGTGTCGTCGAGGTTGCGTTTCGCTTATGCCCGCGCAGGATGTCGCGCTATGCAATCGCACGAGGTTCTCCGTGAGGTTTTGAAGAAAACGAGCGCCAAGCGGGTCGCCGCCGATCTGGGGCTGTCGCTCTCGTTGGTTTATAAGTGGGCCGAGCCGCCGATGGACGACAGCGGCAGCGGGACCAGCAGTCCGCTCGATCGCGTCGGCCAACTGGTCAGGTCCACCCAGGATAGCCGCATCGCGCAGTGGGTTTGCGAGCAGAGCGGCGGATTTTTCATCGAAAACCCACGCTCACTCCAACACACAGGTCATTTGATTCCGTTGACCAATAGCATCGTGCAGGACTTTGCCGATATGCTGGCGACGATCGCTGGCTCGTCGGCCGACAACCGCATCACGCCGCAGGAGGCAAAGACGATTCGCAATCGATGGGAGCAGTTGAAAAGCGTGACCGAGGGTTTCGTGCAGGCGGCCGAGAGCGGGAATTTTGAGAACGCAACCCCGCCGCCGCAGGCGATGGACTAACCATTATCGCAGCAGTTGGGCGGTGAGAAACGCGGTCTGTTTGGCCGCGAGTTCCTTGAGTCCGGCTTGGGCGAGGGTAAGCAGCGATTGGAGCTGGTCGTGAGAAAAAGTCGTCTCCTCACCGGTGCCCTGGACTTCGACGAATTGGCCGCGGCCGGTCATCACGACATTGAAGTCCACGGCGGCGTCCTTGTCCTCGATGTAATCGAGATCGCAGACGGGCCGACCATCGCAGATGCCGACGCTGACGGCGGCGACCGAATCGGTGAGCGGGTTGTCGGCGAGCTTCTGCGCATCGAGGAGTTTCTGCACGGCGAGGCGAGTGGCGAGGTAGGCGCCGGTGATCGAGGCGGTGCGGGTGCCGCCGTCGGCTTGGAGCACGTCGCAATCCACCCAGAGCGTGTTTTCGCCGAGCTTGCCTAGATCGACGACGGCGCGCAGGGAGCGACCAATGAGGCGCTGGATCTCCACCGTGCGGCCGTCGAGCTTGCCCTTGGCGATGTCGCGTTGTTTGCGCTCGAGCGTGGAGTATGGCAGCATTGAATATTCCGCCGTGAGCCAGCCACCTTTCACGCCTTGTTGGCGCATCCAGCCCGGCACCTTGGGTTCGATGGTGGCGGCGCAGATGACACGGGTGTCGCCGAAACCGACGAGCACCGAGCCGGTGGCGTGCGGTGCGATGCCGGCTTGGAAAGTGATGGGGCGCAATTGGCCGGGGGAGCGGCCGTCGTGGCGGGTGGTTGAGTCAGGCATGAAAGGTTTCAGACATCCCGTTCGCGGGGAAAAAAGGGTTTGATGGTGAGGGGTTGTTCCTGCGCGGTTTGGGCCATGTGGGCGATGAGTCGCTCGTTGAATTCTTTGGCGGGATCGTAGCCGAGTTTTTTCAGCGCTTGGGTGAGTGCGGCGACCTCGACGAGTCTTGCGATGTCGCGCCCGGGACGAACGAAGAGCTCGATGTGCGGGATGTTGGTGCCGAGGATGGGGTAGAAATTCTCCTCCAGCCCGGTGCGTTCCTCCACGCTGTCAGGGGTCCACTCCTGCAGGGAGACGACCAGATCGACGCGCTTCTCATTGCGCACGGACTTGATGCCGAACATCTCGGTGACGTTGATGATGCCGATGCCGCGGCACTCCATCCAGCCGCGGTTGAGCGGGCGGCTGGCGGCCATGACGTCACGCTCATCGCGCAGACTGACCACGGTGAGATCGTCGGCAACGAGGGAATGGCCGCGCTCAATCAAGGCGAGGGCGCATTCGCTTTTGCCGATGCCGCTGGAGCCGCGGATCATTACTCCCACGCCCTTGATGTCGAGGGTGGTGGCGTGTTCGGTGGAGCGCGGCGCGAACTCATTGTCGATGCATAGGGTGGCCATGTTCACGTAGTTCATCGTGATCATGGGGGTGCGGAAGATGGGCAGCTTCAGATCCGCGGCGATTTCCAGCATGGCCTCCGGGGCGTGGAAATTGCGGGTCAGCACCATGCAGGGGATCTGCCGCTTGGTGATTTGCCGCAATATGTCTTTCTGCGCGTCGGCACTCAGGGTCTTTAGGTAGGTCATCTCCGCGGAGCCAATGACTTGGATGCGTTTGTTCGCGAAGTATTTTAGGAAGCCGGTGAGGGCGAGCGCGGGTCGATTGATCGAGCCTTCACGGATGAGGCGGTGCAGGCCCACGCCGGCCGGGGTTAGCAGCTTCATCTTCAATTTTTCGCCGTAGGTGGCGAAAAAATGTCCGACGGTGAGGCCGTGAACGTCCTTGGGCATGGGGATCAGAGGTTGAAGTTTTCGCCGAGGTAAAATTCACGAGCCTGCGGATCGTTGATGAGAAAAGCACCGGTGCCTTGGGTGAGCACGCGGCCCTGATGGATGAGGTAGGCGCGGTCCACGATGCGCAGGGTCTCGCGCACATTGTGATCGGAGACGACGACGCCGATGCCGCGCTGCTTGAGCTGGAGGATGATTTTTTGCACCTCGGCGACGGAGATGGGGTCGATGGCCGCGAAGGGCTCGTCCATCAGCAGGAACTTTGGCTGGGTGACGAGCGCGCGGGCGATTTCGAGCCGCCGCCGTTCGCCGCCGGAGAGGGTGAAGGCCTTTTGGGTGGCGACGTGGGTGAGGCTGAGCTCCTCCAGGTGGCGCGCGACGAGGGCGGGGCGGTCCTTGCGTTTCACGCCGATGGCCTCGGCGATGGCGAGGATGTTTTGCTCAACCGTGAGCTTGCGAAAGACCGAGGCCTCCTGAGGCAGGTAACCAATGCCGTGGCGCGCACGTTCGTGCATCCGCAGTTTCGTGATGTCGCGATTGTCGAGTTTTACGTAACCTCGACTGGCGGGAATCAGGCCGACGATCATGTAGAATGTCGTGGTCTTGCCGGCGCCATTGGGGCCGAGCAGGCCCACGACCTCGCCTGCCGCGAAGTTTAAATTCACGCCGTCCACGACCGCGCGCGAGCCGTAGGTTTTGGCCAAACCTTCCGTGGCGATGGTGGAGTTAGCGTCCGCGTTCATGGGGCCGGTGTGGGATCCGCGGGGGGCGGCGCAGGGGTTTCTTCGAAGCCGAGGTCCTTGATCGGAGGCAAGGTGATGCGCGCGTGCTCGGTTTCATTGCCCTCGATCACGGCGCGGCGTTGACCGCGGTAAAGCACGAGGCGCGGTCCGGTCGCGGTGTAATCATCGCTAGAGCTGCGCACGACGGGATTTTCGCTGAGGACGATGCGGTCTTCGCCGGGGAACACCTCGGCGCGGCCGCAGGTCGCTTCACGATCACCCTGCACGATGCGCACGTTGCCCGTGGCGACGAGGGATTTGAATTGGCCGTAAGAGCCGAGGGTGGCGGTCTTGTCACCCTGGCGGAGAGCGATGACCTTGAGGAAATCGCAGGTGAGTTTGATGTTGTTGCCGGTGACCACGACTTGGTCGCGAAACGTGGCGGTGGTCTCCGTGTCGGTGCTGATGGTTTCGGCCAAGCCGGAGCATTCTATCACAGTTGGTGGCGGGGTGGGTTGCGCGCGTAGCAACGGGGCAGCGAGCAGCAGGGCGAAGAAACTGGGAAGGAGGCGATTCATTTGAGAATATCGGGCAACGGCACATGGAAGGTAATCCGCGTCTTGGTGGCGATGGAAACCTTCTTTTCGTGGTGGTTGTAGGTCCAGCGCTCGCCGGTGATTTCGAGGTCGTTGCGGATGAAGCGCACAGCGTGTTCGCCGTGGATGCGCTCGCTCTTCGGTTCGGCGATGGCCTGCGGGCTGAGGATGATCGTCTCGATGGTGCCCGCCTTGTCCCCGGTGAAGAGCGTGAGGTTGAGGTCGGTGAGCTCGATCTGATCCGCACCGACTATGGCGCGCGCGCCTTGGATCAACATCGAGCGGTGTCCCGCCTCGTTGTATGTGGGTAGCCGGAAATTTTTCACCGGCGTCTGGGTAGTCAGTGGCGAAGTAGCGGCGAGAACCGGCGCGAGCAATCCAATGAACAAGGCAAGCGACATGATGCTCAGGGATCGCGATGAGCGAGGATATGTTCGCAGATTTCACGCACGGCGCCGCGGCCGGCCTGGCGTTGAGTCAGGTAACGTGCGGAGGCTTGCGCCGCGGGCATGGCGCCGGGCACAGAAACGCCGACGCCGGCCCAGGCGATGGCGGGCGCATCGATGTCGTCATCGCCCATGTAAACACATTGGCGGGCTTCGAGTTTTAGACGGCCGGCGAGCTCCTGTAAGGCCGCGAGCTTGTCGGTGCGGCCTTGGATGAGATGGGGCACTTTGAGTTCTTGCGCTCGACGCGTGGTGGCTTCCGAGGGGCGCCCGCTAATCCAAGCGACGGCGATGCCGACACGGTTGAGGCGCACGATGCCCATGCCGTCGAGGATGGAAAATGTTTTGGTTTCCGCGCCGTCGGAGCAGATTTGCACGGTGCCATCGGTAAGCACACCGTCCACATCCATGGCGAAGAGTTGGATCGCGGCCCAGTCGGCTGGTGGAATGGGGACTGACGACGGTGGGTTCATGGCGATCATCCCAGCCATGCAAGGAGTTTTTCGATGACGTCGTCCTTGCGCGGTCGGTAGGCGCGTTCGAGTTCACCGGCGAAGGGCACGGGAATGTCGACGGCGCCGATGCGCAGTGGCGCGGCTTTGAGCGCGTTAAAATTCTCCTCGGTGAGGCGCGCCACGAGTTCGGCTCCGAAACCGTGCGTGCGGCGGCCCTCGTGCAAAACGACGAGGCGCCCCGTCCGGCGCAGCGAGGCGTGGATGGCGTCGAGTCTGAGTGGCGAGAGCGCGCGCAGATCGAAGAGGTCGAAACCGATTTCGTATTCGCTGGCGAGGTAGTCGCAAATCTCAGTGGATTCCAGGACCATCTCGCCGTAGCTCACGAAGGTGGCGAAGTCGCCGGTGCGGAGCTGTTTTGGCTCCCACACCTTGCGGTAGTCGGGGTTCCAGACGACGGGCTGTTTTTTGCAGCGATAGAGCGCCTTGTTTTCGAAAAGGATGACCGGGTTGTTGTCCTCGTAGGCGGCGAGGAGCGCGTCGAACGCATCCTGCGGCGTGCTCGGGTAAAGCGCCTTGAGGCCGGGATAGGCGAGGAAACTGGACTCGAGTTCCTGCGAATGAAACGAGCCGAGTTGCACCGTGCCGCAGGGGAAACGGAACACGATGGGACAGGCCGCGCCGGATCGAAAATAATACGTGGCCGCGTTCTGCGTGATTTGCGTGACCGCCTCGGTGGCGAAATCGGCGAATTGGAATTCCTCGATCGGTCGAAAACCGCGGCCGGCCATGCCGATGGCGTAACCGGTGCACGCACTTTCCGCGAGCGGGGTGTTGAACACGCGCGCGCGGCCGTAGGCGTCGAGCAGGCCCTCGGTAACCTTGAACGCGCCTCCGTAGCGCCCGATGTCTTGGCCGAGCACGAGCGATTCGGGCCGCTCGGTGAGAATCTTGCGGTGCGCGAGATTGATCGCCTGCGCGAAGTTGAGCGACTGCGGCGTGGCGGGCTCGGCTTCCCACGGCAAAGGCGCGGAGTCCGGCGCGAACAACTCGTCAACCATGTCGGCGGGATCGGGGCGCGGAATCGGCAGCGAGGTTTTGACGCAGGCCTCGAGAAAGGCGTTGAGCTCGGCCTCGATTGCTTCGACGCGCGCGCCATGACCGGCGTCGAGAAGTTTTTGGCGCAAACGCGGCAGCGGATCTTGCGCAAAAAAAGCGTCGCTTTCCCCGGGTTTGAGATAATCGCAGGTGTCGTAGGCGGCGTGACCGCGCAGGCGCAGCGTGTGCGCCTCGATCAGCACCGGGCGCGAGGTGGCGCGGGCCTTGGCGATGGCTGCGCCGAGCGTGTGGGTGAACGATTCGACATCCGTGGCGTCGGCGGCAAAGCCCTCCATGCCGTAACCGGCGGCGCGCTGCCAGAGCTTCACGTTGGGATCGAACTGCTCCTCGATCGGGGTCGAGTAGGCGTAGCGATTGTTCTCGATGACGAATACGACCGGCAGCGAGAGCAGCGCGGCGAGATTGAGCGATTCGTGCACGTCGCCCGTGCTCGAGGAACCGTCGCCGAAAAACGCGAAGCCCACGGCTTGGCTGCCCTTGCGCCGCTCGGCATCCACCGCGCCGACGACATTGGAAAGCATGATGCCAAGGTGGCTGATCATCGGCAGTGAGCGATTGGCCGGGTCGCCGTGGTGGATGTTGCCTTCGCGCGCTTTGGTCGGGCTCTGCGCATTGGCGAAATACTGATTCAAATGATCGCACAGATGGCCGCTCCACACCAGATGCGCGGAGAGGCCGCGGTGGCTGATCGAAATGACGTCCTGCGTCTTGTCGGCCAAAAGCGCGAGCGGCACGGCGAGGCCTTCGTTGCCCATGCCGCCAGTGACGGTGCCCTTGATGAGGCCTTGGCGAAACAGGTCGAGGATACGATTATCGGCGCTACGGCCGAGACGCATCCACGCGTAAATGCGGAGCAGGGTTTCGTCGTGCGATGTTTCCAAGTCCCCGGGGCGCAGCGTGCGGTCCGCGAGAATCGGCGGAGGGTTGGGAAATGCCATGATTTTCCCAAAACCGTGGCGAGCTGCGTAGCCGCGCGCAAGGGGAACCTTTCAGGCTTTTTGCCAGTCGTTGACGCAAGTCATGCCGTGGCGCGAGCGGAGCATCAAAGGCCGAGCCAGTCGTGGGCGGCCTGGAGATCGGCGGCGATCAGGCGGTGGCTCGTCGGATGGGTGGCGACGGTGACCTCGGCGCCGCCGGCGCGCAGTAACTCGGCGAGGCCTGCGGGATGATCGGCCGGCACGAGCGGATCGTGCGCACCGCTGGAAATGAGCACGCGTT
>JADLBI010000205.1 GCA_020847775.1 Opitutaceae bacterium | reverse complement strand
TACGGCACCAAGGGCGGTATCAAGTGGCCGGACGCCAAGTTTGCGACCGTCATCAATGGCACGCACGCGCAGGGCTCACTCACGCCCCATGTGCATGTGCCACATCCACACTGGGCCGAAATCGCGGCATTTTACGACTGTGTCGTGAATCACAAGCCTACCCCGGTTCCGTGGACGGAAACGATCAAGGTCATCGGCATCCTCGAAGCGATCTACGTTTCCTCGAACGAGGGCCGCGAGGTCACGCTGGCGGTGTGAGTGTGGGGCGGGATCAGCGATCCCGCCCTACATCACAGTCGCGTGATACGGTGGTGATTTGTGCCCGATTTGAATAGCGAATCGTGCAGCCGCACCCCGAGGCCCGGTCGCGTCGGCAGGGCGACATGGCCGTTTTGAATCACCGGCAGTTCGTCGATGAGCTCCTTGTAGAAGCTGCGGATGTGCGCGCGCACGGTTTCCTGATAACAGCAGCCGGGCACCGCGGCGTTGACGTGAATGCCGGCGAAGAGCGTGAGCGGCCCCGTGCAATCGTGCATCGTCACCGGCACGTTGTAGCCCTGCGCCATGTGCGCGATGCGCACGGTTTCGGAGATGCCACCGGCCCAGGTCGGATCGACCATCACGTAGTCGGCCGCTTTCGTTTCCAAGACGCGCGCGTAGTGCGGCCGGTGCAGCAGCATCTCGCTGGCCGAGACGGGCAGGCCGCACTGACGGCGGAAACCGGCGAGCGTCTCAAGGTTGTCCATCTTCAGAATATCCTCGAGCCACAGCGGCTTGATCTCGCGCAGCGACTCCGCGATGCGCAGTGCGGCCGGGAGCATGAAGAAGCCGTGACCATCCACCATGAGTTCGAGTTTGTGGTCCACGGCTTCACGGATCTGGCGCAGCGGCGCGATGGCCGCTTCCAACTCTTCCAAGCTGATGCGCATGCCGCCGGAACGATGCGCGGCGCGATCAAAGCACCACACCTTCATGCCGGTGTAGCCCTCCGCGACGAGTTCCTGCGCGAGCCCGACCGGATCATGAAAAAGTTGATAGCTGTCGTTGAGCGGGCCCGGTTCGCCGAGCGAACCGTAGCCGGGCCAGCCGGGTTTGCCGCCGGGGCTGCGGCCGTATTTCGGATTACCGCAACTGTTGTAAACCGGCACCTCGTCGCGCACCGGGCCGCCGAGCAGGCGATAGATCGGCTGGTTGCAAACCTGACCGAGGATGTCCCACAACGCGAGGTCCACCGCGGAGATGGCGCGCATCTCCGCGCCGCCGACGCCGAAGTTGCCGAAGCGCTCGTAGAAAAACCGCCAGTGGCTTTCGACCGCCATCGCGTCGGCGCCGAGCAGGCGTTCCGCCATCCAGTCGTGGATGAGCGCGGCGACGGCCGACGGACCGTAATACGTTTCACCGTGGCCGATGACACCCGCATCGGTATGCACGCGCAGCAGCAGCAGGTTGCTCATCAATTCGGCCGGCGCGATCGTTTCGATGGCCGTGATCTTCAACTTGGCGGGCGGTGGGGTGAGGTAGGGTAGCATGACGCGGCGGACATCAGAGTGTTTTGTGGGCACTGTGTCGAAGCACTTCGGTTGACTTTGCCGGGCTGTCTCAGGCAGGCATGATGATCTGGATCACACTATGACACAGAGAATTCCGCTAGGGGTTGCGCGTTGGCTACTGACGACTTTGGTGGACACCCACTATGCCTACCCTCGTCGGTAAATCTGCTCCCAAGTTCCAAGCCAACGCCGTGGTCAACGGTGAGGTCGTCAACGACTTCTCCCTGACCCGTTATCTCGACCAGAAGTATGTCGTGCTGTTCTTCTATCCGAAGGATTTCACGTTCGTCTGCCCGAGCGAGTTGCACGCGTTTCAAGCCGCTCAGGCTGAATTCGAGTCGCGCAACACCGCCGTGGTGGCCTGCTCGACCGACACGGAGCAATCCCATTGGGGCTGGCTGCAAGTGCCGAAAAATCTTGGTGGCATCCAGGGCGTGACCTATCCGCTCGTGGCCGATACGAACAAGACGATCTCGGCGGCCTACGGCGTGCTGACCGGCGAATACACCTTCAACCCGGAGCCCGGCGTGCCTTTCAGCGCGACCGGCGAACTGATCGCCTATCGCGGCCTCTTCCTGATTGATCGCAAGGGCATCGTGCGCCACGCGCTCGTCAATGATCTGCCGCTCGGCCGCAATGTGGATGAAGTGCTCCGCATGATCGATGCGCTACAATTCTTCGAGGAATATGGCGATGTTTGCCCAGCCAACTGGACCAAGGGCAAAGCCGGTATGCGTGCGACCAACGCGGGCGTCGCCGAATATCTGTCACGTAACTAAGCGTTTGCCTGAAACGAAATCCCGGTCGTTAGGCCGGGATTTCGTTTCCGTTTGGGCCAATGCCTCGGAGTTCCCTCCGGCGTGCAATGGTAGCGGCGAGCGAACGCCGATTGATTGCGCGCCTATTGGGCGAGCTTGGCTTGCGCCAAACGACACGGTAGGATTCACTTGCGGCGATGCGTTCTCCACAGCCCCGGGCGGTCCGTTTATTCCTTTTGCCGATGGTAGTTTGTCTTTCGGCCGTGGCCGAGGCGCAGGATGTGCGGCGCGTTTACCAGGAGTATTGCGCGAGTTGCCATGGTCCGAATCTCGAGGGCGGGCTCGGCGGCAACTTGGTCGATGACGTATGGAAACACGGCGCGGATGACGAGAACATCGCCCGCGTCATTCGCGACGGGTTGCCCGATGCCGGAATGCCGGGATTCGGCGCCACGTTAAACGATGCGCAAGTGCGCTCGCTCGTGGTTTACATCCTCGAGATGGGCACGCGGGCTGCGATGCAGCGGCGCGATTTCAATCGGCCGACGCCGACCACGGTTTCGCGCAGAGAAGCGCACGCATTCAAACTCGAAGTGATTACGGACGAATTGGAAGTGCCATGGTCGATCGCGTTCTTACCGGACGGGCGCATGCTCGTGACCGAACGCGCGGGACGTTTGCGGGTGATCGACAAGGACAAGCTGCTACCCGATCCGATCAGAGGCACGCCGGAGGTGTGGGCGCGCGGGCAGGGCGGCTTGCTTGCGGTGGCGGTGCATCCGGCCTATAGGGAAAACGGCTGGGTCTATCTCGCCTACAGCGATCCCGGTGCTGGTGGCACGGCGATGACGGCGATCGTGCGCGGACGGATTCGCGCTGGGCGCTGGGCGGACGAGGAGGCAGTGTTTCGCATCCCCGAATCGCTCTACAAACGCGGCGGCGTGCACTTCGGCTGTCGCATGGTGTTTCACGACGGCTATCTGTTTTTCACGCACGGTGAACGCGGCGCGCAAGACGACGCACAAGATCTCACACGACCGAACGGCAAGGTTCACCGCCTGCACGATGACGGCCGCGTGCCGGAGGACAATCCATTCGCAAACGAAGCCGACGCGTTTCGTTCGATTTGGTCTTATGGCAATCGCAACCCGCAGGGGCTCGCCTGGCGGCCCGGCACGGATGAATTGTGGGAAACCGAGCACGGCCCACGCGGCGGCGATGAGCTCAATCTTATCCGCGCGGGTCGCAATTACGGTTGGCCGGTCATCACCTACGGGATGAATTACAACGGCACGCCGATCACCGGGTTGACGGCCAAGGACGGCATGGAGCAGCCGGTGATCCATTGGACGCCTTCCATCGCGGTGGGCGACATGGCGTTCTACGACGGCAAAGCTTTTCCAAAATGGAAAGGCAACCTGTTCGTGACCGCATTGGCCGCGGAAGAAGTGCGTCGGCTTGTCTTGGAAGGCGACCGCGTGACGCACCAGGAAATCCTGTTCAAAGGTATCGGCCGCGTGCGCTCCATCGCCGTCGGCCCGGATGGGTTCATCTACCTCGGTTTGGAAAATCCCGGCCGCATCGTGCGATTGGTGTCGGCGGAGTGAGCAGAGGATTGGCCGCAAAAATGCGCAAAAATCAATAACTACGACGAGGCACCGACCGCGGGTCTATAGACCCATTTAGCGCACGCGAAGGCGGGGTGTTTTTGTGGCTTCTTGCGGCAATTCAAATGCGGGGATTTAACCGCACTGGCTCGATCGGCATTTCCAATGCCGCATCGCCTTCACGCGTGACGCGATAGGCGCGCTTATTTTCGCGCCACGTCAGGGCGCGATCGAATTGCTCGTTCACGAAGTGCAGCCCCACGCCGTCCTCGACGGCGTAGCCCGGTAGCATCGTGCCGTCGCCGACGAATTGCAGATACGACGGGCGGCGCGCCGGTTCGCCGTTGTAATGCGGCGAATAGCTGCCCCTGAGCCAGCCAAGGCAATCAAGCGGTTTCAGCGGCAGACCGTTGGAATCAGTATGGCCTTGTTGGAACCAACAGATCGCGCCCGCGCTGCCGCCCGCGAGGACCGTGCCTTGGTGATAAAGATCACGGATGATCTCGTGCAGGCCCCATTCGCGCCACACCGCGAGCATCGCGCGCGTGTTGCCGCCGGTGACGTAAAGGATGTCGGCCTCGGCCAAATGCGCGCGCCAGTCCGGTTGCGGGGCCTTGAAAAAGCACACGTGAAACGGTCGGCACTCGTATTGCGCAAACGTCTGGTCGAAGCGCTCCAGAAACAATTCGTAGTCGCCCGATGCGGTGGGAAGCACCCCGATCCGCGGATTGGGCCGACGACTCAGCCCGAGAATGTAGCGATTCAACGCCGGCGCATCCTCGCCGTTATGAAAGCCGCCGCCGCCGAGGGCGACGATGTGGCGGTTGATGGGCGAGCTCATGTCGGGAGCAATTTGGCTCAAGGAACAACTGTTCGTAATACGAACAGTCGGAACAGGCATCCGTGGTGGTGGTGGGGCGTATCTATGGGCTGCGGTGGGGTTAGAGCAGTTCGGTTTGGTTGCCGCCGAGCGGTTTCAGGCCGATGGCGTGGTAGCCTTTGGCGGTGAGGACGCGGCCTTGCGGGGTGCGCTGCACGTAGCCTTCCTGAATCAGGTAGGGCTCGTGCACCTCCTCGAGGGTTTCGGATTCCTCGCCGACGGCGACGGCGATCGTGCTCATGCCGACGGGGCCGCCGCCGTAGTTTTCGGCGACGACGCGGAGCATGCGTTTGTCCATTTCGTCGAGCCCGGCGGCATCGATTTCCAACAGCTCCAGCGCTGCGGCGGCAACCTCGCGGGTGATGCGGCCCTTGGCACGCTCCTGCGCGAAGTCGCGGACAAAGTTGATCAGGTTGTTGGCGATGCGGGGGGTGCCGCGGGCGCGGGAGGCGATCTCCTTGGCGCCGGCGTCATCGAGGCCGACGTTGAGCAGTCCGCAACTGCGGCGGACGATGCCGGTGAGCGTGGGCACATCGTAATAATCAAGGCGCGTTTGCAGCGTGAAGCGCGAGCGCAGTGGCGCGGTGAGCAGGCCGCTGCGGGTGGTGGCACCGATGAGGGTGAAGCGCGGGATCGAGAGCCGGACACTGCGCGCGTTGGGGCCTTGGTCGATCATGATGTCGAGCCGGAAGTCCTCCATCGCGGAGTAGAGGTATTCCTCGACGGTTTTCTGGATGCGGTGGATTTCGTCGATGAAAAGGATGTCGCCTTCCTCGAGGTTGGTGAGCAGCCCGGCGAGGTCACCGGCCTTCTCGATCACCGGGCCGGAGGTCACGCGGACGTTGCGGCCGAGCTCGTGGCCGAGGATGAAGGCGAGGGTGGTCTTGCCAAGGCCAGGCGGACCGGAGAGCAGGATGTGATTGAGCGCCTCGCCGCGGCGCTTGGCGGCGCCGACCATGACTTGCAGGCGCTCGACGGTTTTGGCCTGTCCGGTGAAGTCGGAAAAGTTCAGCGGACGCAACGCGGCCTCAGCGGGCGAGACCGGCGAGCTGAGCGAATTGACGAGAAAATCGGTGCCTTTGGGCGCTGCTGCGCCCATTTCGGATTTCGGATTTCGGATTTCGGATTTACTCACGGGTGACAAGGGAGAGTGCGTGGAGTTTTCAATATTCCGCAATCCGCATTCCAACCTCCGCCATCGTCATTTCCACTCCACCTCGGCGCCGAGGCTGCGGAGGTTTTCGACGAAGTTGGGGTGGGCGCGTTTGATGGTGTCGGCGTTCTTGACGACGCTGCGGCCGGGGATGCTGGCGGCGACCATGTAGAGCGCGACGGCGGCGCGGATGATGTAAGGCGCTTCGACCACGGCGGGCCGCAAAGGTTTGGCGCCAAACACGGTGATGCGGTGCGGGTCGCTGACGACGGCGTGCGCGCCGAATTTGGCAAGCTCACCCATCCACGTGAAACCGCCTTCGTAAACCTTGTTCCAGAACATGACCGCGCCTTCCGCGCGGACGGAGAGGGCGATCATGCACGGCAGCAGATCGACCGGGAAATAGGGCCACGGCGCGGCCTCGATACGCGGCAGCAAATTGGTGGTGAAGGGCGTGGCGACGACGAGTTTTTGCAGACGCTTGACCTGCGCGATGTCGCCGCGATGCGTGACGGTGACGCCGAGTTTCTCGAAGGCGCGGCCCATCAGGTCGAAGTGTTGAGGCACCGATGATTTGACCCTCACTTCGCCACCCGTGATGGCACCGAGTGCGAGGAAAGTGACGATCTCGTGGTGGTCGGAACTGATGGTGAACGTGCCGCCGTGGAGTTTGTCCACGCCGGTGATGGTGAGCTGGCTGGTGCCGAGGCCGGCGATTTTAGCGCCCATGCCGACGAGCACGGCGCAGAGATCCTGCACGTGTGGTTCGCTGGCGGCGTTGATGAGCACGGATTCGCCCGCGGCTAGCGCGGCGGCCATCGCAAAGTTTTCCGTGGCTGTGACCGACATATAATCCGGCCAGTGACGCGCGCCGCGGAAACGGTCTTTCAGCGTGAGCGTGACGTTTTCCCGGCGCGAGATGCGCGCGCCGAGTTTTTCCAATATCTCAAGGTGTGGATCGAGTTCGCGAATGCCGAGCGAGCAGCCTTTGGCGTTGGCGGGGATGCGCAGTTTTTTCATGCGCTGCAAAATCGGCGCGAAGAGCAGCACGGCGGAGCGCATACCGGCGGGCAGCTCGCCGTTGAGGCGGCCGGTGTCGAAGGTGGAATGGTTGACGGTGATGACGCAGGCGGCCCGGTCCCAAGTGATGCGCGAGCCTTGCTCACCAAAAAATGTCACCAATTTTTCGACGTCGGTGATATTGGGGACGTTTTGCAACGTGACGTCGTCGTCGGTCAACAAGGTGGCGCAGAGGATGGGCAGCACGGAGTTCTTGTTGCCCGAAGGGGTGATGGTGCCGGCGAGCGGTTTGCCGCCGTTGACGATGAGATCTGCCATGGGAGAGTGGTAGTGCCGCTTAGCTTCCGCGCTTTATGATGCGCGCCAATAAAAAAGGCGTCCGTTTTTCGGACGCCTTGAAGTGGGTGCGTGTCGGTAGCGCTTAGATGACGCCGCCGCCTTGCTGGCCTTCGGAGCGAGGACCGCGGTCGTCGTGACGATTACGACCGCCGCGGCGACGGCGGCGTGAGCGATCACCGCCGTGACCATGTTCACGCTGTTCGCCGCCCTGATGGCCGCCATGTTCGCGGTGTTCACCGCCATTGAAGTTTTGGCGGCCGCGACCGCCACGATGGCGACGGCGGTGCTGGCGGGGTTCGTGCGATGTGGCTTCGGCTTGGGCGGGGACCGCGGATGAGCCGCCAAACAGGCTTTTCAGCCAGCCGAGAAAACCACCTGATTTCGTGGGTTTGGACTCAACCGCACGCGGGGCGGGGGAGTATTCCCGGTGTTCGCGTCGTTCCTGATATTCGCGACGCTCCTGACGTTCGCGCGGCGCACTGGATTCGGCACGGTCGTTGCGCTCGCGGCGTTCGCGGCGCTCGGGCCGGAAGGTTGGGCGTTCATCGTGGCGGCGGGATTCGTGATCGTGGCGGGGGGATTCCCAGCTTTGGGTGGCGATTTTGGTTTCCGCAGGAGGGAGGATGTTGAGTTCAGCCCTAGACTCGACCGCTTGAATATTGGCAGGAGTGGCCGCGCTGACAGCGGCTTTTTCGATCATCGAGGCGTGCGTTTCGACTTTGGCCGAGACTTCAGCGGGTGCCGGGGCGGCGGGCTCAGCAACGGGTTCAACGGACGGTTCCGTAGCGAACGGGTTGCTGTATTCGCTCTTGGGCGTGATGACTTCGATGGCGGTGGGTTGATAACCCTCTTTGGCCGGCGAACCGGCGGCGGCGGAAGCCGCGTTGCTGTTGCGTTTGCCGCGGGCCAAGCCTGAGCCGCGGGAGGTGCCGAACGTGAAGTTCGACGTGGATTCGCCGCTCGGGGCGGCGTGAGGCGTCGCGGCTGGCTCGGTGGCCGTTGCGCCGGACGATGCTGTATCTGACATGGTTGTGTTTATTTGTTTAGCTAAGGTGCTCATCCGCGAGTGGGGCAGAGCAGCCGATTGGTGAGAAGACCGACGGAGCCGCGTTGACGGGCTCGACATCGATCACAAGGGCTTACTATCGCTGAATCAGCGTGATAGGGCAATCATATTTTCCCGGGCCACCCGGCTTCGAGTGTGCAATCGATTATGGGGCAGGGGTTAAGCAATTTGCGGGTGGGCGTGGTGCGGACTTGCCAGCGGCGGTGGCGTTCCGCACGTTGCAGGCATGGACAAGCTCGAAGAAATCTTCCGCATGCAGGACGCGCTCAACCAGCGCATTGGCGTCAATCTGCCGCCGCCGACCGACGAGGAGAAGGCCAAGTGGATCCTCAACTACACGCGCGCGATGCAGCAGGAGACGGCCGAGCTGATCGACAGCGTGCCGTGGAAGTGGTGGGCGAAATACCAAAAATTCGACGAGCAAAACGCCAAGGTCGAGGTGGTTGATCTGTTCCACTTTCTCGTGTCGCTCGCGCAAACACTGGGCATGACGGCCGACGATGTTTACCAAGCGTATCTCAAGAAGAACGCGGTCAACCATCAGCGCCAGGACAGCGGCTACGCTAAAAAGGACGAAGCCGATTCGAAGCATATCTGAGCAAGGTAATAATCGCGCGCCCTAATGTCTGACGAACCCCATCCTCTTTCGCTGCGGCGAATTTCCAACCAAATCGTCGCGGCGGTGGCCGTGGTTTTTGCCGGCGCGGGGATCGTGGCAAATCCGGGTCTGCCGGAGCATTATCTCTTGTCAGCGATGATGGTGGGCTTGGTGTGGGGCGGTCTGCGCTGCATGGGTTTTGGCGACCGGCAATGGCAGAACACGGTGATCATTCTGTTGATCATGCTGGGGCACCAGGCGTTTTGTCCGCTCAACTTGGCGCGCCCAGTGGCCTCGTGGCTCTCGCTCATGGCGTTCTTTGCGATCGCGTTGCTTGGCGTGTTCTTCGTCGTGTGGCTGAAGGAACGCGATGACCGCCGAATGGGGCGGTGATTATTTGTGGCGGCAATCCCGGCCTGCGACAAGCAGGCGTGGCTTACCGTGAGACGACGTATGCGGCGGTGACGTCCACGGCGGTCCGGCCTTCTGCGATGACCTTGGCGTGCAGCTTGAGTTTGGCCTGGCCGTAGCGCGCAAGCGCCTCTTTGAACTCCGCGATGGCGGCTTGCGCGGGGCGTTCGCAGATGGCGCGCAGGTCGCCGATGACGGGACGGCGGTAGGCGGCGCGGCTTTCTTTGACGACGATGCGCCACTCGCTCTTGTCCGCGCCTTTTTCGTTTTTCATCAACTCCCACACGACACCGTAGCCGGCCAGCGTGGCGAGGGAAACGAGGCTGCCGCCGAACGCGGTGTTGAGCGAATTTTTGTTCTGCTCCTTCGGGGCCTTGAGGGTGAGTGAACGGTCGTCGCTGACCTCCACGCCAACGCCCATCATCTTCGCGAGCGGGATCATCTCGTGAAGAAAAAGCTCAAACGCAGGGATTTTGACCGACTTCATTCGGCGGCAGGTTGGGGGAAATTCCGCGGCGAGTCAAAGCCGACGCAAAAATCTTGGATTTGACGCGCTGGGCCACCTGCCGCTCGTTGGTTGCCATGATCTCCGTCGGGCAGAAATTGAAACTGAAATTCAAGCTGAAGATTGTGCAACACGATGAAGAGAGGGAGGTTGCGTTTCAGGATTTGTTGACGCGCCCGACCATTGTTTCGGTTTATATGAAGAACAACACGCCGGGGTGTGATCGGCAGAACGACGACTTGGCGAAACACACGGCGGAGTTTGAAGCGGCTGGTTTCAATCTCATCGCGCTTAGTCGCGACACCTGCGGTTCGCACAAAAGATACGCGGCGAAGAAGGGGATTGCTTACACGCTGGCGAGCGACCCGGACGATTTATTTGCGCAAGCGACGGACTCGGTGGTCGAAAAGAAAATGTATGGGCGCACGTTTCACGGCCCGCGGCGCGCCGCCTATGTGATCGATACGGATGGCACGGTGTTGGCGGTGATCGAGAAAGTGGATACGGCTGATCACGCGGCGCAAGTGCGCGCGGCGCTACTGACGCGGGAGTGAATCATCGCCCGGGGTCGAGGGCGTCCCTCATGGGCATGGGTCAATTTGCCTTCGGTTGGCCGGTGAACAGTTTCACCAATTCCGCGGCGGCGCGGCCGGGCGGGCGCAGTTTCGGCCAGACGAGCATGATTTTGCGTTGGGGACGGGGGGATTGGAGCGACCGGTAATCCGGGGCGCGTCGCGTGCCGGTGCGTTTGGCCATCGCGGGCACGAGCGAGAGGCCGAGGCCGGAGCAGACCAGTTCCTGGACGGTTTCGAGCTGGGCGCTGCGAAAACCGATGTGCGGTTTCATCTGCTGACGCTCGCAAAAGTCCAGCACTTGATCGCCGAGGCAGTGCCCGGCTTTCAGTACGATGAGTTTTTCGTGCTGGATGTCGGCGGCGGTGATCGCACGCTTCTTGCCGAGCGGATGCTTGGGCGGCAGGGCGAGCACCAGTTCCTCGGTGAAAAGCTCGGTGACGGCGAGGCGGCTATCGTTGATCGGATCACTGACGACCGCGAAATCGATTTCATAATCGTGCACGAGCTTGAGCAGACGCGCGGTGGTGTCTTCGTGCACGGTGATGTCCACTCCGGGAAATTGCCGGCTGAAGCGCGCCATGATGGGCGGCAAAGCGTAGGGCGCGATGGTGGGGAGCACACCGATCGCGACGGCACCTCGCTTAAGATCGAGGGCGTCGCCGGCTTCCCGTTTCGCGGCATCGACCTCCTCCAGGATGCGCACGGCGCGTTGCAGAAACGCCGTGCCATGCGCGGTGAGCCGCACATGGCGCATGCGGCGCTCGAAGAGTCGTTCGCCAAGCTCGGCTTCGAGCTTGAGGATCTGCTGGCTGAGCGAGGGCTGCGCCACGTTGCATTGCTCGGCCGCGCGCGAAAAATTGCGGACGCGGGCGAGGGCCACCACGTAACGGAGTTGATGCATTTCCATAGGTGTTGCCTATAATGCTAAGAGGAATAAAGTATTTCAACAATAGCCCCGGATTTGGTTTAATGCGGCCTTCACCTCCTTGGTCCCGCGGCCAAGATCCTTGGCCCGAACCCCGATCATACATAAACACAGCGCACAACCGGAGAAAATCATGGACTCACCTCATACTGAAACCGGCGGCGGCAAATGCCCCTTTCCCCACCTGCACGGCACCATGCCGAAACCCGGCCACGCCACCAGCGGCGGTCCGACCAATCGCGATTGGTGGCCCAATCAAATCAACCTGAAGGTGCTGCACCAGAACTCCGCGCTGACTGATCCGATGGACCGCGGGTTCGATTACGCCGAGGCGTTCCAGCGGCTCGATTATCAGGCTTTGAAAAAGGACCTCTACGCGCTGATGACCGATTCGCAGGACTGGTGGCCGGCCGACTTCGGCCATTACGGGCCGCTCTTTGTGCGCATGGCCTGGCATGCGGCCGGCACCTATCGCATCGGCGACGGTCGCGGTGGCGCGGGCACGGGGCAACAGCGTTTCGCGCCCCTCAATTCCTGGCCCGACAACGTCAACCTCGACAAGGCCCGCCGCCTGCTCTGGCCCATCAAGCAGAAATACGGCAACCAGATTTCCTGGGCCGACCTGCTGGTGCTCGCCGGCAATTGCGCGCTTGAATCGATGGGCTTCAAAACCCTCGGCTTTGGCGGCGGTCGCGCCGACGTGTGGGAACCGGAGGAGGACGTGAGATGGGGCGCGGAAACGAAGTGGCTGGCCGACGAGCGCCACACCGGCGAACGCGATCTGGACAATCCGCTGGCCGCCGTGCAGATGGGCCTCATCTACGTCAACCCCGAGGGACCAAACGGCAACCCCGACCCGCTCGCCGCAGCCAAGGACATTCGCGAGACTTTCGCCCGCATGGCCATGAACGACGAGGAGACCGTCGCACTCATCGCCGGCGGCCACACCTTTGGCAAGACCCACGGCGCCGGGCCGGCTGACAATGTCGGCCCCGAACCCGAGGCCGCCGGCTTGGCCGCGCAAGGGCTGGGCTGGGCCAACCGATTCGGCAGCGGCAAAGCCGGCGACACCATCGGCAGCGGCCTGGAAGTCACCTGGACGACGACGCCGACCAAGTGGACCAACAACTTCTTGTGGAACCTGTTC
>JADLBI010000204.1 GCA_020847775.1 Opitutaceae bacterium | reverse complement strand
GCCGTCGGGGGCGAGATCAGGGCGGTTGGGGACAACCGCCCCTACCTGTTGCATACGGGCTTGGACCGCGGGGCTGTCCTTGATCGCGGGGGTGGTTTCGAGCAGGCTCATCACGCGCTCGCCGGCGGCCTGGGCGGATTGGATTTCCGTCAGGCGCTGGGCGAGCTGGTTGATGGGATTGAAGAACATGCCGGCGAAGTTGATGAACGCGACGAGCGTACCCAGCGTGATCTCATCGTTGAGTGTGAGCCAGCCGCCGCGCCAGAGCGCGATGCCCGAGGCGAGGCTGCCGAGAGTGATGACGAGCGGGTAGTAAACGGCGTTCTGGCGCGCGTTGAGCACGGCGGCGTTGAACATACTGGTAGAGAGCGTCTGGAATTCGCCGAGATTTTCTGCCTCGCGCACGAGGGTCTTGGTCGTGCGCACGCCTTGGATCGACTCGTTGTAGGCGGCGGTGATCTGCGAGTTGTATTTACGGATGTCGCGCGCGCTGAAGAGCAGTTTCTTCTGGAAGTAGCGCGAAACGAGGGCGAGCGGCGGCACGATGGCGAGGATGATGAGGCCGAGCTTCCAGTTGAGCACGAGCAGGCTGATGGCGATCATCAGCACGAGGCTGAGGCCCCAGACAATGTCGAGAAAGCCCCAGCCGATGGTGCGGGCGAGCCGGTCACAGTCACTAGTGAGGCGCGTGATGAGCCAACCGACGGGCCGGGTGTCAAAGAAGGCGAATTCGAGTTCCTGCAGGCGGTCGAAACCATCGCGGCGGATGTCGTGCGCGAGGCGGTTGGAAATGTTGCCGGCGAGCCAGATGAAGAGCCAGACGGAGAAACACAGCACGAGAGTCACGGCAAGATAGGCGGAGGCATAGAACGTGAAATTCGCCTCCATGCCGTCGCGCACCACGCCGTCGATCACCCAGCGGGTGATGAGCGCGAAACTGGCGTCGCAGACCGCGAGGATGAGCGCGGAGGCAAACAGCGGGATCAGAAAACGCTTCAGATGAAACGCGCGGCGGAAGATTTTCCACCACAGACCGGCGTCGAGTTTGGCCTTGAATTCGTCTTCTTGATGAAAGGCGGAGGACATGGGAAATTAGTAGTGAGTAGCGAGTAGCGGGTAGCGAGTAGCGGGTGGCAGGTTTACTGGCTAGGAAGGCAGAATGGCCCCCACCCGGTTTGTAATATAATACGTTACAAACTGGGTGGGCGGGTGGCGGGGTTAGGAGGGGCGGAGTTCGTTTTGGAAGTCGGTTTCGACGCTGGTCTGGATTTGCCAGAGGCGGCGGTAGAGGCCGTCTTGCGCGGCGAGCTCGGCGTGGGTGCCGGTCTGGATGATGCGGCCGTGGTCGAGCACGATGATGCGGTCGGCGTGAACGAGGGTCGCGAGGCGGTGCGCGATGACGAGGGTGGTGGATTGGCCGCGGCGTGATTTGAGCGCGTCGAGGATCATCGTTTCGGTCTCGGCATCGACGGCGCTGAGCGCGTCGTCGAGGATAAGCAGAGGCGCGCGTTTGAGCACGGCGCGGGCGATGGCAACGCGTTGGCGTTGGCCGCCGGATAGCGTGATGCCGCGTTCGCCGATGACGGTGTCGTAGCCGTGCTCGAAGGTGAGAATCGTGTCGTGGATGCGCGCGGCGCGGGCGGCGGTTTCGATTTCGTGATCGGGCGCGTTGCCGTGGCCGAGGCGCAAGTTGTCGCGCAGACTCTTGGAGAAGAGGAACGGTTCCTGCATGACGACGCCGGTTTGGCCGCGCACCCATTGGCGCGGCAGGGAGGAGAGTTCGCGACCATCGAGTTGGATCGAGCCGCGCTGGTAATCGTAGAGCCGCAGGAGCAGGTGCATGAGCGTGCTTTTGCCCGAGCCGGACGGCCCGAGGATCGCGAGAGTCTCGCCGGGGCGGACATCGAAGGACACGCCGTTGATCGCGCCGCGGCCGTCGGCCGGCAGGTCGCTGGCCGCGTGGTGAAAATAAAGGTCGCGCACGGTGATGCGGCCACTCAGCGGCGTGGCGGTGAGTGCGGGGTTTTCCATTGGCTCGGGCTCGCGGGCGACGTGTAGGATTTCATCAATGCGGGTGAGCGCGACGGTGGCCTTGCCGAGATCGGTGAGGATGCGGCCCATCATGCGCACGGGCCAGAGCATGAGCCCGAGGTAGGCGAGAAACGCGAAGAGCACACCGACGGTGACCTCGCCCGTGGCGACCCAATACGCGCCGACGATCAGGGTCAGGCCGAGTTGGGAAATCGCGACGAGGTCGCTGACCGACCAATACCACGACATGAGACGCAGCATTTTGAGCGAGCGGTCGCGGTAGAGCGCGTTGGGCGCGGCGAATTTTTCGCGTTCGTGATCGTGGCGCGAGAACGCGCGCACGACGCGGATGCCGGTGAGATTTTCCTGCACGACGCCGGTCAACATGCCCTCGGCTTCGTCCACTTGTTTGAAGATGTGGCGGACTTTTCGGAAATAAACGTAACCGTAGATGACGAGCGGCCCGAGCAGGGCGAAGGAGACGAGCGTCAACGGCACATTGAGCATCAACATCAGCGGCAGGGCGGTGCCGGCGAGGATGACCGCGTTGCCAATATCCATCACCTGCGAGGCGAGGAACATACGCGCGGTCTCGACATCGCTGGTGCAGCGTTGCACGAGATCGCCGGTGTCGGATTGATCGTGGTGCCGCGCGGGCAGGTGATTGAGGTGATCGTAGAGCTGGTTTTTGAGGCGGCGGGCGATGCCGTCGCTCGCGAGTGAGGCCTGCCAGCCCTTTAGATAACTGAACACCCCGCCAATCACGCTGAGCGCGACCATGGCCACTGGCGCGAGCCAGAGGTGGCCGCGCAGGTGATCGGGGCCGCCGAGGAGGTCGAGCAGCCAGCGCATGGGCGCGGAGGTGTCGTTGCCGGGAATTTTGTCCCCGATGGCGAAGTCGATGGCCACGCTGCCGATGAGCGGCACGCCGTAGTTGAGAACCGTGGCGCACAGCAGGCAGGCGAGGGCCGCGCCGTAACGCAGGCGGTGTCCCCGCATGAGGGACCAGATACCGTGAAGATGAGAAAACATGGTGAAGTGCGGAAATATTGACTGACGGAGGACAAAAAACCCGCTCGGCGTGGAGCGGGTTGTCCTGGGGAAAGGGAGTTTCCGTGGCCCGCTCAACTTGGCGGGTGAAGACTGACTCAGGTGGTCAGACGGCCCGCGCGCAGCGTAAGAATCGGAGATGCTACAGTGTGGCGGGTCATCATAGGGGGAGGGTTTGGGTTGCTTGGTGTGCCGCGGAGCGAAGCCTCTGGCCCGAATCGAGGCAAGTCGGGAGTTGGATTTTCCCTTCAATACGGCCCGTTGGGTTGCCAGCGCCAGTGGAAACGCAAGATTTTCTAAGAAACCGCCGGTTCACGCGTCACCCATTCAACAACCCATGGCTTTTTCGAAATCTCAACCAAGGGGAAACACGCATGAAACTCAGAGCTTCTTGGAACGCGCATTCGCGGAGCACCAAGCTCCGCTCACTCGCTACGCTGCGAAATTGTTGGGGGATGCCGATCGCGCGCGCGACGTGGTGCAGGACACGTTTGTCAAACTCATGCAGCAGCCGATCGCGTCGGTCGAAGGCCATGTGGTCGAATGGTTGTTCACCGTCTGCCGCAACCGCGCGCTCGACGTCATGCGCAAGGAGGGCCGGATGAAACAATTCGCCGAGGGCGAACAGGAACGCGTGACTGCCGCCGAACAGCGGCCGGGTCGGAACCTCGAACAAGCTGAGACCAACGCCGCGATCCTGCAGCTGATCGACCAGCTGCCGCCGAACCAGCAGGAGGTCGTGCGCCTGAAATTCCAAAATGGATTCAGCTACAAGGAAATCAGCCGCATCACTTCGCTCTCTGTGACCAATGTCGGGTTTATCCTTCACACCGCCGTGACCCGCCTCCGCGCGGACTTCGCCGCCCTGCGACTCTGAGCAACACCATGAATAAGCCAACTATTTCTCCTGATGATCCACGCCTGACAGCTTACGCCATCGGCGAACTTGATGCGACCGAGCGCGCCGAGGTTGAGGCACTCTTGCAAAACTCACCGGAAGCCGTAGCCGCCGTTGACGATATCCGTGATGCCGTGGATCAGCTTGAAACCGCGTTCGGTGAAGAACCGTTGCCCGCGGTCACGCCGGCGAAGGACGCTTACCGTGAAAAACCGGGCAAGATTCTCGCTTTCCCGAAACTCTATTTCGTGATCGGCACGCTGGCTGCCGCATGTTTCGCGGTCGTGGTGGTGTTGCACGAACCGGTGCAGAAGCCGGTCATGACCGAGACGTCGTCTTTTGAAATGGCGATGCCGACGGCGAACGAATCACCGACGCCTGAACGCGCGACCGATTCGTCGGAGTCGCAGGCCATCCAAACGCAAATCGCGAAGAAGGAGGTCGAGCAACAGCAGATGTTGGATGCAAGTCGCGCCGCGGTGTTGCAGTCGCAACGCCAGGATCGCGAGAAGCAGGCCAAAGAGATTGTCATGCTGAAAGCGCCGCCAGCCAAAGCGGCCGCCCATGGCTATACGTCGCGCATCGGCATGGAAATTCAAGCAGCGCCGATGCTGGCGGCACCTGATTACAACACCGAGAACTATACGCATACGCCGGAGACCGGATTCGTCCGCGTGGCGGACCAACCGTTGTCCACGTTTTCGGCGGACGTGGATACGGCGAGTTATGCGAACGTGCGTCGATTCTTGAATGAAGGCCGCCTGCCGCCGAAAGATGCGGTGCGGATTGAAGAGCTGTTGAATTATTTCCCGTATCGTTATGCGACGCCGACCAACGACGTGCCGTTTGGCGCGACGTTGGAAGTCGCCAGCGCGCCGTGGGCACCGGAGCATCGCCTCGTGCGCATTGGCCTGAAAGGTCGCGAAATCGCGACGGCGGCGCGGCCGCCGGCCAATCTGGTTTTCCTGCTCGATGTGTCGGGCTCGATGAACGCGCCAAACAAACTGCCCTTGGTGAAAGCGGCGATGCGGCTGCTGGTCGAACGGTTGCGGCCGGATGATCGCGTGGCGATCGTGACCTACGCGGGCAACGCCGGACTTGCGCTGCCTTCGACGCCGGCGCGCAAAGCCGCCGAAATCCTCGCCGCGGTGGACGCGTTGCAACCGGCCGGTTCGACGCATGGCGCGATGGGCATCCAATTAGCCTACGACATCGCGAAAGCGAATTTCGTATCTGGCGGCATCAACCGCGTCGTGCTTTGCACCGACGGCGATTTCAACGTCGGCGTGAGCGACGAAGGCGGGCTCGTGCGTATGATCGGAGAGAAGGCGAAGTCGGGCGTGTTCCTGAGTGTGCTCGGTTTCGGCATGGGCAACTATCAGGACGCCACGCTCGAATCGCTGGCCGACAAGGGCAACGGCAACTACGGTTACATCGACTCGAAACGCGAGGCGGAGAAATTGCTGGTCGAACAAATCAACGGCACCCTTGTCACGATCGCGAAGGACGTGAAGCTCCAGGTCGAATTCAACCCGACGCAGGTTGAGCGCTACCGGCTCATCGGTTACGAAAACCGCCGTTTGCGGAAGGAAGACTTCGCCGACGATCAAGTGGACGCGGGCGAGATCGGCGCGGGGCACACCATGACGGCGCTTTACTAAATCATCCCGGCGCGCCGCGGC
>JADLBI010000203.1 GCA_020847775.1 Opitutaceae bacterium | reverse complement strand
TGATTTGCTGGATAAGTTGCTTGCCGGCGTCATCGCGCGGATGAGCTTTGCCCGCATAGACCACTTGCAGCGGCCCCTTTTGCGCGGCGAGACGTTTCAATCGCGCCGGGTCCGCGAGCAGCAGATCGGCCCGCTTGTAGGTGGCGGCGCGGCGTGCAAAGGCAAGCGTGAGAATCTCACGTTCGAAGCCGGCATCGGTGCGGTCATTGATTTCCTGAATCAGCCGGTCCTTGGCCGCTTGGTGCGCCTCCCAAACTTGCTCCTTGGGGATGTTGAGCGCGCCGCGCAGACTGGCGTTGTCCTCCCGCCAGCCAGGGACATAGCGGTCGAACAGTGCCGCGAGTGGCGTTGCCGCCCAGGTGGCCAGATGCACGCCGTTGGTGATGTGGTCGATCTGGTATTGATGGTGGGTGTCCTTCGGTTGGAGCAATTGCCGCGACACTTCGCCGTGCTTCTTGGCCACTCCGTTGACGTAGTGGCTGAGGTTGAGCGCCAAGTACGTCATGTTCAGTTCACCCGCGCAGCAGAACACGTCGTGGTGGTCGCCGAAATCGGAGCGCCCCAGCGCCCGTCCCACCATATCGAACGGGAAGCGATCATGGCCCGCCGGCACGGGCGTGTGGGTGGTAAAAACACACCGCTTGCGAATGGCCTGCACGTCGTCGTGGTTGAAGGTGTCGCGGCCAAACCAACGGGCGTGCTCCTCGATCAACTCCAGGCTCAGCAGCGCCGCATGCCCTTCGTTCATGTGGAAGCGTGATACCTCGCGGTAGTCCAGCGCCCGCAGCATCCGGACGCCGCCGATGCCAAGAATGATTTCCTGACAGAGCCTATACCAGGCGTCGCCGCCGTAGAGATGGTTGGTGAGGGCGCGGTCCCATTCGGTATTCTCCGGCAAATCGGTGTCGAGCAGCAATACGGGCACCTCGTGGTCGCCGCATCCCTTGACCGTGTATTGCCAGGCGCGCACTTGAACCGCACGCCCTTCGAGCGTCACCTGCACGCGGGCGGACAACTCGCGGCAGCAGCGGACCACCGGCCACACCACCGGCGCCTCTGTCTGCCAGCCCTGGCCGTCCAAGGCTTGCGTGAAGTAGCCTTGCCGATGGAGCAGCGTCATCGCGACCATGGGCAACCTGAGGTCGGCGGCGGACCGAACGGTATCGCCCGCCAGCATTCCGAGCCCGCCGCTGTAGGTCGGCATCGCCGGGTCCACGGCGATTTCCATGGAGAAGTAGGCGATGATGTCGGATCGAGCGTTCATGCTCCTCTCCACACCGCGCGGCGGGCAACTCACGTGCTGCCCGCCGCGCGTCCTGATCAGTGATGACCCGAGTGCCCGCTGGGCGAAGACATCGGCGCCCCGTCATCATAAGGATACGATGCACATCCCGCGGCCAACGCGACAACGGCGACGGCAAAAACCAATACCAGCCAGTGATTTCGGACTCTGTTCATATGTGCTCTCCTGTCGTGTATCGTTCACTCGGCGTTTTGCTGCTTGCGCTGCAGCGCCGGGTTGACTTCCTTGTGCCACTTCCAGACGAAATAGATGGCGGGATAAACCAGCAGGGACATCAGAAAGGACGTCGCCAGGCCACCAACCAGCGGTGCCGCGACGCGTTTCATCATGTCGGCGCCGGTGCCCGTGCTCCACATGACCGGCATCAGGCCAATGAAGGTGGTCGCGATGGCCATGAGTTTCGGGCGCAAGCGCTTGACGGCGCCGTAGACCACGGCCTCGGTCAGTTCCGCCCGATCGCGCAACCGGCCCCGGCGCTTGGCATCGTCGTAAGCGAGGTCGAGGAACATCAACATGAACACGCCGCCCTCCGCGTCCAGCCCCATCAGGGCAATCATGCCGACCCAGGCGGCAATGGAGATGTTGTAGTCGAGCAGCCACATGAACCACACCGCGCCCACGATCGAGAACGGCACCGAGAGCATGATTACGAAGGTCTTGAAGGCGCTCTTCGTGTTCATGTAAAGCAGCACCCAGATGAACACAATGGTACTCGGAATGATGATCATCAGCCGCTGGCGCACGCGCAGCATGTTCTCGAATTGCCCGCTCCAGATCAGCGAATAGCCGGTCGGCAGGCTTACGGCGTCGGCGACGACGCGCTTGGCTTCGTCCACATAGCTGCCAATGTCGCGGCCGGCGATGTCCACGAAGACGTAGCCTGCCAGCATGCCGTTTTCGTTGCGGATCATGGCGGGACCGGCGCTCAGCGTGATATCCGCCAATTCGGCCATCGGCACCTGCACGCCGTTCATGACGGGCACCAGCACGCGGTGGATCTGGTCCAACTCGACCCGCAACTCGCGCGGGTAGCGCAGATTGATCGAGTAGCGCTCCCGCCCTTCAACGGTGGTGGAGATGGTTTCGCCGCCGATGGCCGTCATGATAACCATATGCAGGTCGTCCACCGTGAGGCCATAGCGGGCGAGCTGATCGCGCTTCGGCTCGATGTCCACAAAGTAACCGCCCGCCGCGCGCTCGGCGAAGACGCTGCGGGTGCCGGGCACATTGCGCAGCGCGCCCTCGATTTGCTCGCCCACCTGTTGAATCTGCGGAAGGTCCACCCCCAGGATTTTGATGCCGATCGGGGTGCGGACGCCGGTGGAGAGCATGTCGATGCGCCCCTTGATGGGCATCGTCCAGGCATTGACGTTGCCGGGAATCTGCAGGCTCTTGTCCATTTCGGCGATTAGCTCTTCGTACGATAGGTGCTCGGGCCAGATGTGCCCGAGGTGCCGCTTGAGCCAGTCCGGCGCCCACCCTGAGTACCATCGCTCCTTCGAACGCCACTCCTCGACCGGCTTGAGCATGACGGTGGTCTCCATCATGGAGAAGGGTGCGGGATCGGTGGAGGTGTCGGCGCGACCCGCTTTGCCGAAGACACTAACCACTTCAGGGAAGCTCTTTAGAATCTGATCCTCCAGCACCATCAGCCGCTGCGCTTCCGTCACCGACAGGCCCGGCACCGTGGTCGGCATGTAGAGGATCGTCCCCTCGAACAGGGGCGGCATGAATTCGCGGCCAAGGTTCAGGTACGCGGGCACCGCGCTGGCCATAATGGCCACGGCCGCCACGATGGTCAGCCATGGATGGCGCAGCACCCAGCGGCATGGTCGATCGTACAGCCGGAACAGGACGCGGCTCACCGGGTGATTCTCTTCTGCGTAGTAGCGGCCAACGAGCACGGCGGATAATGATTTCGCCAGAAAGCGGGGCCGGAATGCGAACGGCTTGTATCTCGCAAACAGCATCCGCACGGCAGGGTCGAGCGTCACGGCAAGCAGGGCTGCCATCACCATGGCCAGCGTCTTGGTCCAGGCCAGCGGAGTGAACAACCGGCCCTCCTGATCCACCAGCGTGAAAACAGGCAGGAAGGACACGGCGATGACCGCCAGCGAGAAGAACACCGACGGCCCAACCTCCATCAGGGCTTCGAGCCGCACCTTGTGGAAATCGCCCTGGCAGCCGTCGGCTTGCCAACGCTCGATCTTCTTGTAGGCATTTTCCACCTCCACAATGGCGCCATCGACCAACACGCCGATACACAGGATGATACCGGCCAGACTCATGATGTTG
>JADLBI010000202.1 GCA_020847775.1 Opitutaceae bacterium | reverse complement strand
GCACAAGCTCGCCGCGTTCCACCAACGCGCGTTCGACCAGCGCGGCGTGCTCTATTTTTCCGAGCAGAGTTTCGACGACTTTTACCCGGGCAAAGGCTCGACCTACCCCGACTTGCAAGGTTCCGTCGGTATTTTGTTCGAGCAGGCGAGCGCGCGCGGCCACGTCCAGGAAAACCCCAACGGGCCGTTGACCTTCGCCGCGGCGATACGCAACCAAGTCATCACTTCATTCAGCTCGCTCGAAGCCGCCGTCGCGATGCGCACCGAATTTTTGGCGTTGCAGCGCGACCACGCGCGCGAGACCGCGCGGCTTGCGGCTCAATCCCCCGTGCGCGCCTATGTTTTCAGCGACGACCGCGATCCAGCGCGCGCGCAGGCGCTGTGTGATTTGCTTAATCGTCACCGCATCGAGGTGCGCCCGCTCGCGCAAGAGCTCAAGGCCGGTGGCCAAATATTCACCCCTGGCGCTGCGTGGGTGGTGGCGGTCGATCAGTCGCAATTTCGCCTGATCCACGAGATTTTTGTCGAACGCACGCAATTTGAGGACAACACGTTTTACGATGTGTCGGCGTGGACCCTGCCGCACGCATTCAACCTGCCGTTTGCCGCGTTGGACAAGGTGCCAGCGTTGGGCGACGCCCCGGTGGGCGCGCCCGCGTTACCCCAAGGCCAAGTCATCGCGCCCGAGGCGGACTACGCTTTCGTGTTCAATTGGAACGCCTATTACGCGCCGCGCGCCTTGTTGCGCCTGCAAAAAGCAGGCGTGCTCGTCCGCGGCCTTACTGGCGCGCCGGTCCAAGTCGTCGCCGCCGACGGCACGCGGGTGACGCTGCAACCCGGCGCCGTGCTCATCCCCCTCGGCCCGCAAGCGGAGAAAGCCGCGCAAATCCGCGAGCTCGTGGCGACCATCGCGCGCGAGGACGCTGTCACCGTTTACGGCTGCGCGACCGGGCTCACGCCCTCTGGCGTGGATTTCGGCAGCGCGTCCTTCGTGCCGCTCGCGCTGCCCAAGGTCGCGCTCGTGGTGGGGCAGGGCGTGGACCCGCAGGAAATCGGCGCGGCGTGGCACGTGCTTGATCAGCGGCTCGGCCTCACGCCCACGCTGCTCGACACCGCGCAACTCGGACGCGCCGATCTCGCGCGTTACAGCTTTATCATGTTTGCCGATGGCAGCTACGCCAGCGTGGTGGACGATAAGACTGTCGCTGCGCTCAAGGACTGGGTGCGCGCCGGTGGCACACTTTTATTGACCAACCGCGCTGTCGAGTGGGCGGCGAAAAAGGAACTGGCCGCCATCGCGTTTGAGAGCGACCAACCCGACCCCAAAGCCGCCCCGACCGCGCGCCAGCCTTACGCCACCGCGCAAGCGCGCGAGGCGCTCAATCTCGTTTCCGGTGCCATTGTGGCTGCATCCATCGATGTCACGCACCCGCTGGGCTACGGATTCAATGGCGACCACGTTTATTTCTGCCGCGCGAACATGATCCGCATGAAGCCGGCAAAGTCGGTTTACGAGACGCCCGCCGTTTACACCGCCGACCCACTGCGCAGCGGCTATGTTTCCAAGGAAAACCAGGCTCGCATCGCCAACACCGCCGCCGCGCTAGCCTTGGTCAGCGGCCGCGGTGTGGTCGTGGCGCTGCCCGACGACCCCAATTTCCGCGGCTTTTGGTTCGGCGGCAACCGCATCTTCTTCAACGCGATTTTCTACGGCAAAGCGGTCCAGCCCATCCGCACCTACGAAGAAGCCGCGCATTCGCATTGAGAGGCATGGGCTGACGCGGCGGAGACGTTATGACTCCGCCGTCGGTTTGCCTGCGTCGATCAACTGCATTTTTTCGTCCACGATCACGGCGGTCACGAGGTCGCAGCCGACGTTCACGGTGGTGCGGGCCATGTCGAGGATGCGGTCCGCGCCGAGCACGATGCCGATGCCTTCGGGGGGAATGCCAAACGAGGCCAGCAAACCGGCGATGAGCGGCAGCGAGCCGCCGGGGATGCCCGCCACCGCGACCGCGCTGAGCACGGATAGGACGAGCAGCGTGAGTTGCTGGGCCATCGTTAGATCCACACCGAAAACTTGCGCCACAAAAAGCACCACGCAGCCTTCGTAGAGCGCCGTGCCGCTCATGTTCATCGTGGCGCCGAGGGGGATGACGAAACCGGTGGTGCTGGGCGACACCTTGAGCGTTTCCCGCGCGCAATCGATCGAGGTCGGCATGGTCGCGTTGCTCGAACTGGTGGAAAACGCGGTGACGAGCACGGTCTTGATTTGGCGAAAGAACACGCGCGGCGACCGCTTGGTGAACATTTTCAGCCAGATCGACATGGTGCCGAAGAGGTGCAGGACCATCACCCCGACACAGCCGAGCACGAACACCCCGAGTGCGAGGATGATGTCCACGCCGATTTTCACCACCACGCTGTAGAGCATCGCCGCCACCGCATAAGGCGCGAGGCGCAGCGCGAAGTGCACGATGCCGGTCATCAATTCGGTGACGAGGTCGAGGCTGTCCTGCAATTTTTGCCGCTTGTCCGCGGGCAATTGCGTGCCGACCGCGCCGAGCAGGATGGCGAACAGGATCAACGGCAGCACCTCGCCGAGGCTGCCGCGGCTTTGGCCGGTGACGGCGCCGAGCAGATTGCGCGGCATGAACATGTCCACGAGCATCGCAAAGCTGAACGATGGCTGCCCGCCCGAGGTGGCGACATGCTTGATCGCGTCGCCACCATATTGCGCCATGAGCGCGTCCTTGGCGGTGGCGTCCAGATGGTTGCCGGGATTGACGATCGCCATCATCACGAGGCCGAGCGCGACGGCGATCGCCATGTTGGCGAAGAACAGCGTGAAGGTGCGGCCGGCAAGTGGCCCGAGTTTGTCGAGCTGGCCGATTTGGGTGACGCCACTGGCCAGCGAGGAGAACACCAGCGGGATGACCACGAAGAACAACATGCGCAGGAACACCTGACCGAGCGGATCAAACACACTGGTCGAAACCTTCTGCATGAAGGTGAGCGCGGGCTGGTAGAAATGGCCGAGGCCCAGAGTGAGGACACCGGCGAGGGCGCCGATGACGAGTCCGATGAGGATGCGGTTCGCGAGGTTTCTGTTGGCGTCGGCCATGGGGCGGAGTTTTAGGGTCGCCAGTGCGGCCGTGTCGAACGTCAAGTTGCCTGTGGTAGGAATTGCCGTTCAAGTATAGTGATGATTCACGCTTTGCACTACAGCGCCGTGCTGCTGGCCGGGGGGCGATCCACGCGCATGGGGTGCGACAAGGCGCTGCTGCCGGTGGGCGAAGCCGTCTTGTGGCAACGCCAGTGGGATTTGCTGGCCGCGGCAGGCGTGGCGGATCGCTGGTTGTCGGTGCGCGAAGAGCAGTTGTGGGTGCCCGACGGGTTACCCGTGGTGCGCGATGTGCTCGCCTCAGCTGGGCCACTCGGTGGCATCGCCGCCGCGCTGGAAAAAATGCGTGGCACGCACTTGCTCGTGCTCGCGGTGGATCTGCCGTGTATGGATGCGGCGTGGTTCGAGAAGCTAATGGCATTGTGCGCGCCGGGCGTTGGCGCGGTGGGGCGGCGCGACGGATTCTACGAACCGCTCGCGGCGATTTATCCGCGCGAGTTGGCGCGCGATGCCGTGGCGCGGCTGATTCGCGGCGAATACGCGCTGCAACGATTCATCGCCGCGGCGGGCGACGCGATGCGGACGGTCGAAATCAACGCGGAAGAGGTGGCGTGGTTCGCGAATTGGAACGAGCCGGGGGTCTAGGTGAATTGTAGGGCGGGATCGCCTGATCCCGCCCTACATCACGCGTAACGGTCCTCGGTCCACGGATCGGCGGTGTTGGAGTAGCCGCGCACTTCCCAGAAGCCGAGTTTGTCTTCGGCGAGAAAGGTGATCGTCTTCACGAACTTCGCTCCCTTCCACGCATAGAGTTTGGGGATGATGACGCGCGCCGGACCGCCGTGCTCGAGCGTGACTGGCGCGCCGTCGAAGGCCGTGGCCACGAGCACATCGTCGTCGAGGCACTGCGCGAGCGGGACGTTGGTCGAGTAGCCGTCGTAGCTGGTGAAATAGACAAACTTCGCCTCGGGCTTCGGCTGGGCAAGTTCGTAGAGCGTGGTAAAGGCGACGCCGGACCAGCGGCAGTCGTATTTGCTCCACGTCGTCACGCAGTGGAAATCGCTCACGTCCACGATTTGCGGCAAGGCGTTAAATGCGGCCCAGGAAAGTGTGGTGGGATTGGCCACCAAGCCGTCGATCCCTAGTGTCCACTCGCCGAGCGGGATGTCGGGTCGCACTCCGAGATCGAGAACGGGAAATCCGGTGGTCAACTTTTGCCCAGGCGGCAGTCGATCCGCGGAGGCGGTGGCACGCGCGGTCACGCCGGCGGCCTTTTGCTTTTCGGCCCAACGTTTCTTGGCCGCGATATAACGCTCCTTCGACATCGCCGCCGATGCTAGCACCCCGCACCCCCTACGCCAGCTCCCCGCCCGCCCAAGTCCCGCAACCAGCAGGAACCCTGGGCTAAAAGTGTGACGTAATACGTGACACTTCCGAAGACCTTACTTGGGTAAGCCCATTTGAAAGTGTCACGTAATACGTGACAGTTTAGTGAGGGGGGAAGTGGTTTTTGGGGTGGCGAGGCCTGGTTTTGAAGTGGGGGAAATTTGATTTCGCGTCGGGTGGGGAGGCTGTGGTTTATCCATCGGTCTGTGACCAAGCGCCGCGCACCAACCTTTGACTTCCGCCTCGAATTTCCGCCCGAGTTGCCGATCAGCGCGCGGGCGGAGGAAGTGGTCGCGGCGATCCAGGGCCACCCAGTGGTGATTCTGGCGGGCGAGACCGGTTCGGGCAAAACCACGCAGATTCCGAAAATGTGCCTCGCGGCCGGTCGTGGCACGATGGGGCGCATCGCGTGCACCCAACCGCGTCGCGTGGCGGCGTTGTCGGTATCGCGGCGCGTGGCCGAGGAGCTCAATGTCGGCTGGGGTCGCGAGGTGGGCTGCAAGATTCGTTTCAACGATCAGACGACACCGGCGACGGTCATCAAATTTCTCACCGACGGCATGCTGCTGGCCGAGGTGCAGGGCGATCCGTTGCTGCGCGAATACGACACGATCATTATCGACGAGGCGCACGAGCGCTCGCTCAACATCGACTTCCTGCTCGGACACCTGCGCACACTGCGTTACAAGCGGCCAGAACTTAAAATCGTCATCACCTCGGCGACGATTGACACGGCGATGTTTAGCGCGGCGTTTGACGATGCGCCGGTGATCGAGGTGTCGGGGCGCACGTTTCCGGTCGAGGTGATCTACGCGCCGCTTGATGAACTCGGCAGTGATGCGGCGGTGGGCGATGAGCGCGAAGCGAAGGCGGAGTCGATGCACTACATCGACGGCGCGGTCGAGGCGGTGCAACGCGTCATCAAGGAGAGCGCGACGGGCGACATGCTCGTGTTTATGCCGAGCGAGCGCGACATTCGTGAAACCTGCGAGCTGCTCGACGGGCGGCGTTTGGGCAACTGCGAACTCGTGCCGCTGTTTGGACGGCTGAGTAACGCCGAGCAGCAGCGCGTTTTCGCGCCGACGCAGCGCCGCAAGATCGTCGTCGCGACCAACATCGCCGAGACCTCGCTCACGATCCCGGGCATTCGCTTCGTGGTGGACACGGGTCTGTCGCGCATCAGCCGGTATTCGCCGCAGACGCGCACGCGGCGGTTGCCAATCGAATCGGTGGCGCAATCGAGCGCCGATCAGCGCAAGGGCCGCAGCGGCCGCGTGGCGGAGGGCGTGTGCATCCGGCTCTATAGCGAGAAGGATTTTCTCGAACGCCCGCGTTTCACGCAGCCGGAGATCCAACGCGCGAATCTGGCGGATGTGATCCTGCGCCTGAAGGCCTTCGGTCTCGGCGACATTGAGCGTTTTCCGTTCATCAACATGCCGGCGACCAAGGCGATTCGCGCGGGTTACGCGTTGCTGGAGGAGTTGGGCGCGTTGGATGAAGGCGGACCGGCGCGTCCCGGCGACGGTCATGCCGGGCAGAGGGACCTGCCCGGCCACCAATACACGCGCGAACTCACGCCGCTCGGCCGCGAGCTCGCGCGGTTGCCGGTGGATCCGACGATTGGGCGCATGATTATGCAGGCGCGCCGCGAGCAGGCGTTGCAGGAGGTGCTCGTGATCGCGGCGGGCCTGAGCATCCAGGATCCGCGCGAACGCCCGCTCGACAAGCAGGCGCAGGCGGATACGGCGCATCGGCGGTTTTTGCATCCGGATTCGGATTTTCTCACGCTGCTCAATATTTGGGAGGCGTATCACGGGGAGTTTGAAACGATGACGCAGTCGAAGCTGCGCAAGTTCTGCCGCGATCATTTTTTGAGTTACACGCGAATGCGCGAGTGGCGCGACATCCATGCGCAGTTGCGCGATGTCGTGGTCGAGGAAAAGAACGGCAGGCTCTCCTCGGCGTGGCACGGGCTCAAGGTCGTGGACGCCAAGACGACCGCGTTTGGCACGCCGGGTTACCGCGCGATTCATCGCGCCATTCTTTCCGGCTTGCTGGGCAATATCGCGGAGTGGCAGGACGAGGGGGGATTCTACAAGGCGCCGCATGACCGCAAGGTCGCGCTGTTTCCCGGTTCGGTGCTGTTCAAGCGCGAGGAAAAACGGAAACCCAACGACACCACGCAACGCGGTGCGCAAAAGCAAGGGACGAAGTCCCCGCGTTGGATTCTCGCGGCCGAGGTCATGGAAACCTCGAAGCTTTACGCGCGGACCTGCGCGCGGCTCGACCCGCAGTGGGCGGTGGAGCTTGGCGCGCACCTGCTGAAAATTTCGCACAGCGAGCCGTTTTGGGACGAGGCGAAGGGCCGTGTGATGGTGAAGCAGCGCGCGCGATTGCACGGATTGGAATTGCAGACGCGCGCCGTGGGCTTCGGCCAGGTGGATCCGGTGGCGGCGACGGAGATTTTTATCCGCGAAGGGCTCGTGAACGACACGATCACGTGGCCGTTTGATTTTCTCCGCCACAACCGCGACGTGCGGCAGAAAGTGGAGCATGTGCTCACGCGCACGCGCGACAGCGGATTCCTCAATTTGGACGAAGCGGTGTATCGGTTTTATGCGGCGCGGTTGGGGGTGAACGAAGTTCATCTGGGGCCCAGGGTAGGGGCGGTTGGGGACAACCGCCCCTACCTTGGGGTGAGTAGTGTCGCCGAACTGGTCGATCTTGTGCGCGAGCGGAAGACGGCTGAACCGCGCTTTTTGGAAATGCAGCCGGAGGATCTGCGCGATCCCGAGACGCTCGCGCAGGACACGGCGGCGTATCCCGAATCGTTGCCGCTGGAGAACAGCGTGCTGGCGCTCAATTATCTCTACCGGCCGGGCCAGACGGACGACGGCGTGACCTTGGAGGTCAACGTGCGCGAGGCCGAGGCGCTGACGGCGGCGGCGCTTGATTGGGCGGTGCCGGGACATTTGGCGGCGAAGGTGGAGCATTATTTGCGGGCGTTGCCGAAGGAGCTGCGGCGCGCGTTTGTGCCGTTGGCGGAAACCGCCCGGAGCGTGGCGGAGCAAGCGGCCCAGCGCGACCGGTTGACGGGGCGTCGCGAATCATTGGTCGAGGCGTTGGCCGCGCAGTTGAACGAGCGGTTCGGGCTGCGGTTGAAGCCGGATGTGTGGGCAGGCAAGGCGTTGCCGGATCATTTGCGCGTGCGCGTGCGCGTGCGCGATGACGAAGGCAAGGAGCTGTGCGCGAGCCGGGAGTTCGCGGAGATCGACGCTGCGCTGGAATCCCGCCGCGCCGAAGCGAGCTCGACGATTTCGCGGGAAGACCCCAAGGCGTGGCAGCAGGCGCGGGCGAAGTGGGAGCAGGCGGATCAAACGGAATGGAGCTTTGGCGACGTGCCGGAAACCGTGCGCGTCACCGAGCAAGCGGGCGTTCCCGTGCTGGCCTATCCCGGGCTGAAGGCCGGCGCGGCGGGTGTGTCGCTGCGGTTGTTTAAAGCACGCGAGGAAGCGCAGGCGGCGACGCGCCGCGGCGTGGCGGCGTTGCTCGAATTGCAACTGCGGCACGATCTCGGTTGGTTGCAGCGCGACCTCAAGGATCTGCGCACGCTCGGCCCCTTGGCCAGCACCCTCGCGCCGATCACACGGTTGCAGGAAGACGCGGCGGTGATGCTGCGCAATTGGGTTTGTGAGCGGCCGGTGGTTCCGCAGACGTCCGAGCGATTCGCCGTGGTGCTGGCGCAGGCCAGGGCGGACTTGCGCGGCATCGTGCCGCGATTGGGCGATCTGCTGCGGGAGATTTTGGGGCTGCGGCAGGAACTGCTGGTGATGACGCCGACCCATGATGGACTGCGCGAGGACGTGGCGGAACTGCTCCCGGGCGATTTTCTACGGCGCGTGTCGTGGACACAGCTCGCGCATTTGCCACGCTATTTGCAGGCGATGAAGCAACGCGTCGAACGCTGGCGGCAGAATCCGGCCAAGGATGCAGAGCGCGCGCGACAGATTGAACCGTATCTTCGGGAGGCGCGCGCGCTGGGTGGCGCGACCG
>JADLBI010000201.1 GCA_020847775.1 Opitutaceae bacterium | reverse complement strand
GCGGTCGAGCCCTTGCTTACCCTGGAGGGCCTTCGCCTGCTCGGATTGCACCACTCGGTGCCTGTCTTGTAGATCGTTCAAGGGCGATTCGTCCGCGTCGCGCATCCGGGTTAGCCGGGTCCATGCAGCAGCAAAGGAATTCAACCACGGATGAACACCGTGGACACGGATGGAGACTTGGATTCTGGAAGTCGAAGGACATTCACCAAACGATGGATCTCTTTTCGTGCGCAGATCGCTGCTACCCACCCGCCACATCCGTGTGAATCTGTGTCCATCCGTGGTTTCTTCTGCATCGTTCCGGGTTAGCACAGGAAAAAGCTGGGGGACGAGGAGGCGAGGAGCTTTTGACGGCGGGAGAGTAACAGGATTGGGCGCAACCGGGATTGGCGGGCGCGGGCGGCGTGGCAAGATCCCGGCGTGCATGACGCGGATGTAGGCCGCACTGCCAATGGTGGCGCGACGCACCCTCAAGCGCGATCGCGACCCCGTGGGTTAGCATGGCCGCGGCCCCCGCGAGACGGCCATTGGTGGCGGCGCGCCCGCGCAAGCAAACGTGCCGACCCCGTTCAGGAGACTGACTCATTGTGTTCGGCGGCTGCCCCGTCATGCGCACCAACCCACCACACCCCATGAGCCAACGCAAACGCAAAAACCAGCGGCGCAAAAAACTTGCCGCCGCCCACGCCCCGCTGGACCTCGCCCACCACGCGCACGCCGCCGGCATCGATGTCGGCGCGGAGGAACTCGTCGCCGCCGTGCCCCCCGGCCACGGCCCCGCGCCGCACGTGCGCACCTTCAGCGCCTTCACCGCCGGCCTGCACGCCCTGCGCGACTGGCTGCGCGACTGCGCCATCACCACCGTGGCGATGGAAAGCACCGGCAACTACTGGCTGTGCCTCACCGCGATCCTCGAAGACGCCGGCCTGGAAGTCTGCCTGGTCAACGCCCGCCATGTGCGCGGCGTCCCCGGCAAGAAGACCGACGTGTGCGACGCCGCCTGGCTCCAGCAACTCCACTCGGCCGGCCTCCTGCGCGGCAGCTTCCGCCCGCAAAAGGAAATCCTCCCGCTGCGCTACCTGCTGCGCCACCGCGGCGACCTCATCGCCCAGGCCGGGCAGCAGGTGCAGCTCATGCAAAAAGTCCTCACCGAAATGAACCCCCACCTCCACCACGTCTTCAGCGATGTGGACGGCGAGAGCGCCCAGGCCATCATCACCGCCATCCTTGGTGGCGAACGCGACGCCGAAAAGCTCGCCGCGCTGCGCGACCGCCGCGCCCGCGCCCCGCTCGACAAAATCAAGGCCGCCCTGGAAGGCGACTACCGGGAAGAATACCTCTTCGTCCTGCGGCAAGTGCAGGCGCGGTGGCAACAACTCGGCGACTCCATCGTGGAATGCGATGAAGAGATCGCGCGACGCACCGCGGCCATCGCCGGCGTGACCGATGCGCCCCTGCCCAAGGCACCCGCCGCCCAACGCCGCGTGCAAAAGAACCTGACCATGGCCATGCCCGTCCATGAAGAAGCCCACCGCCTGCTCGGCGTGGACCTCAGCGCCGTGCCCGGCGTCAGCGGCGGCGTGCTCTGCGTCTTGATGAGCGAGCTCGGCACCGCCACGCACATCCGGAAAAAGTTCCGCAGCGCCGAGGCCTTTGCGAGCTGGCTCGGGTTATGTCCCGACAACCGCATCAGCGGCGGACGCGTGCTCAAAGCCCGGACGAGGAAAGTGACCAACCGGATCGCGAACATCCTGCGCATGGCGGCCCACGCACTGAGCCGGGCCCACGGGCCGATGGGCGAATACGTGAGGCGGTTCAAAGGGAGATTGGGAAAGGCCGAAGGCATCGTGGCCGGAGCGCACAAGCTGGCGCGGATCCTCTGGGCGATGATCGTGAGCGGAGAGCCCTACGACGAGAAGAAAGCCTTTGCGATCACGGAAGCCAGCACCGCGCGGCGGCTAAAAAACCTGCAACACCAGGCCAAGGCATTGAACATGACCCTCGTTCCAAACCAATAACTTATGTGCCCTGTTATTCAGGAGGCGGCACGGGCCTCATCTCGTCGTGAACGTGAACGAATGCGTGCAATGATGTCAACCGGTGTCGCCGCGAATATCACGGCCAACGTGAGGCCAAGTAACACGTCAGACATGGTCTGGTGCGCCATCAACTGTCCGTAGCGAAGGAGGCTGACGACGTCCTCTGGCGTGCCGTCTCGCGTCTTCGTAACTATGCGCTCGGCGACCCCTATGTTCCTGTCCAACGGATTGAGGCCAGCGAAGCCGTGCAAATATGCGGCCAAAAGCAACACGACAATGCCGACGGCCTTGAGCACGCGCTTCCGTGGCCAGACAAGATTGAACGCGAGTCCCAGCAAAGGAAACGCCATCCAGATCCACGATATTGGTGTGCCTTCGTTCATAGCGCTCGATGCCGCCTAACGCCTGCGTGAGCGACAGGGGGCAGCGGGAATCGGGCTCAAGAATTGAACCGAGCGTGGAGGCTGCCGCCTGTTCGCTCGACGCAATGGTTCGGCCAAGCTATTTCGGTAGAGCCCAAGTCGCCCATTCAGAGTGGCCGTAGAACACGCGCGCCGTACCAGAACTCCATTGAAACGCCCCTATCGGGGAAAGCTGATCCGCCTGTTTTGTGGCTAGGGTGGTGCCAGTCAACGCGTCGCGCAGTTCCACGCAGCCTTCGGGACAGCCAAAGATGAAAGGAACGTCATGGAGGCGCGGATAGTAGGCCACGACAATATGAAATCTGCCGTCGGGACTTGTGGTACCCGTGTACGAGTGCCCCGGTGGTATCGCCTTGTATACAAGGCTGGTGATGTCGCGTCGGAATAGAAGAGCAGTCAGGCAAAGAATCACAAATATTAATAGGGCACAGAGTGTCAATGGACGTGTGCTTCTTGGCATGACGATGTGGCTCAGTGCTAAAGCTGGATAATCTGGTTT
>JADLBI010000200.1 GCA_020847775.1 Opitutaceae bacterium | reverse complement strand
TCTCGTTTTACCACGGGGCGAAGATCGGCGTGCTCGGGCTCAACGGCTCGGGCAAGTCGTCGTTGCTGCGCATTCTGGCCGGGCGCGATACCGAGATTGATGGCCGCGTGCATTTCGAACCGGGTTACAGCGTGGGGCTGTTGGAACAGGAACCGCAGCTCACCGCCGGAGCGACGGTGAAGGCCTGCGTAGAGGAAGGCGTGCGGCATCTCACCGAATTGACCGCGGCCTACGACGCGAGCTGGGACGAGCTCGCCGAGGCGGCGGATGACGCGGCGCGCGAGGCGGTCGCGGACAAACAGGCGAAGCTGCAGGCGGAGATTGACCGGCTGGGCGCGTGGGACACCGCGCCGCTGGTCGAGCAGGCGATGGACGCGTTGCGCTGTCCGCCGGGCGAGGCGATCGTGGACCACCTGTCCGGCGGCGAACGCCGCCGCGTGGCGCTCGCGCGGCTGCTGTTGCAGAAACCCGCGATTCTGCTGCTCGACGAACCGACCAACCACCTCGATGCCGACAGCGTGCAGTGGCTGGAGCAGCACCTCTCGCGTTACGAGGGCACGGTCATCGCGGTGACGCACGACCGGTATTTTTTAGACAACGTCGCGGGCTGGATTCTCGAACTCGACCGCGGCCACGGCCTGCCGTTCAAAGGCAACTACTCCTCGTGGCTGGAACAGAAACAGGCGTTGGCGACGGTGGCCGAGCGCACCGAAAGCAAGCGGCAGAAAGCGATGGCGCGCGAGCTGGAGTGGATTCGCTCCTCCGCCAAGGCGCGGCAGTCGAAGGGCCAGGCGCGCCTCAACGCCTACGAAGCGATGCTCAAGCAGGACGTGGCGGAGCAGGAAAAGAAATTCGAGATCATCATTCCGCCCGGACCGCGGCTCGGCAACCTGGTGGTTGAGGCGAAGGGCGTGGCGAAAGGCTACGGGGAGAAGCTGCTGTTCGAGCATCTCGACTTCGCGTTGCCGCCCGGTGGCATCGTCGGTGTGATCGGGCCTAACGGCGCGGGCAAGACCACGCTGTTCAAGCTCATCACGGGCCTCGAACAGCCGGACGCGGGGACGTTCAAGGTCGGCGAGACGGTGAAGTTCGCCTACGTGGAGCAGTCGCGCGACTCGCTCGAGGACGACAAGACGATTTGGGAGGTCATCAGCGGCGGCGAGGAGCTGCTGGCGCTCGGCGCGCGCACGGTGAACAGCCGGGCGTATTGCGCGCAATTCGGCTTCGCCGGTGCGGATCAGCAGAAAAAAGTCGGCGTGCTCTCCGGCGGCGAGCGCAACCGGGTGCTCCTGGCGCGCGTGCTCAAGAGCGGCGCGAACCTCATCCTGCTCGACGAGCCGACGAACGACCTCGACGTGAACTCGATTCGCGCGTTGGAGGAAGGCCTGGAAAACTTCGCCGGTTGCGCGGTGATCATCGCGCACGACCGTTGGTTTCTCGACCGCGTGGCGACACACATCATGGCCTTCGAGGGCGACAGCCACGTGCACGTGTTCAACGGCAATTACTCGGCCTATCTGGAGGATTTCAAGAAGCGCAAAGGCAAGGACGCCGAACAGCCGCACCGGATCAAATACCGGCGGTTGACGCGGTAGGGGCCGTTGCCCGCAACGGACTAGGCGCCGACATGCCTACGGATTAGGCGCTTGGGGCAAGCGCCCCTACCTGAATGCAACAGGATTGCGACCGTTGCCCACAACGACCAAGGTGCCGACGAGGTAGGCCCCCGTTGCCCTCAACGGCCTTCCAGGTGGCGAAAATCGATAACATGCGGCCAAGCTTCCGCCTGTGGCACCAGTCCGGCCCGCACGGGATTGTCCCGGATATAGCGCGCCTTTAATTCCAAGCCTTCATCAGAGCGTAGTCGGTGATCGAAAAAATTCCGCTGCCAATGCACGCCGTGGCGACGTGCCGTGAGACGTTTCCAATTGCGGATGCTCTCGCTCATCCGGGAGCCTCTCGGGAATGCGGCAATCGCGTGCAAGTGATCCGGCATCAGGAGAAAGAGGTGAAGCACCCACGAGTTTTGCCGATGGTAGAGGGCGGCATCGGCCAAGAGATTGGCGGCCACGGTTGGTTGACAGAGTTGATTGGCCCCGCGTGGCTCCGCGCAGATGGTCAGAAAGAACCAAGCGCCGTCCGCCACAAACGGCGGCGGCGTATGGGCAAGCGGTTGGCGCATCGGCGCGGGAGGCACACCAACGTTTTGTGGCAGGAAGGCGCTGAATGCCAGGGTAGGGGCCGTTGCCCTCAACGGCCTAGGCGCCGACGAGGCTGTTAGGCGACGGGCGACGCGCGGCGGCATGAGGATTGGGTTGAACCGCAAAGGACGCGAAAGAACGCGAATAATTCTGGTCAAGGGGTGCGACCAATAGCAGGTGGTCGGTGAGGGTTGCGGCGTATGGCTCGTAGCCGCGTTGGAGCGCAGCGACAACGTGGCCCGAAGCGCGACGCGGGACTTCAGCGCGGCTACGGTGGACGCGGCTACGGGATGAGTGCAGGCTGGAAGCCTGCGCTACGCGACGAGCGCCGCCGGCCATGCGGCGGTGAATTCGCGGGCGACGGCGACCTCGCGGCCGCCGAGGCTCTCTGGCAGGCGTAGGGTGAGCGGCACGGGGGTTTGCAGCGTGTAGTGCAGTTGGCCGCCCGATTTCTGCCAT
>JADLBI010000199.1 GCA_020847775.1 Opitutaceae bacterium | reverse complement strand
CCTCGAACGCGATGAACTTGCCGAGCTGCGACATGTCGATGCCGTAGCAGTCGGGATAGCGGATCTGTGGGGCGGTGGAGACGATGATAATTTTCCGCGGATTTAACCGGGCGAGGATGCGCAAAATGGACTTGCGCAGCGTGGTGCCGCGCACGATCGAGTCGTCCACGCACACGAGATTGTCGCCGGGGTCTATCGAGCCGTAACTGATGTCGTAAACATGGCTCGCGAGCTGGTTGCGCAGTGTTTCTTGGCCGATGAAGGTGCGCAGCTTGATGTCCTTGCTGACGACTTTTTCGCTGCGCGGCCAATTGTTGATGATCAAGTCGTCAAGCAGCGCGTCCGTCAGCCGTCCTGTGGCACTCGCATCGAGAATGGCGCTTTTCACCTCGGTGCGGCGGCGTTCACGCAAGGCGGACATTAGGCCATAGTAGGCGGTCTCAGCGGTGTTGGGGACAAAGCCGAACACGCTCCGAGCCCAGTCGTGGCCGATCGCGGCCACCACTTGGTCGCAAAGACGCGCGCCGAGGGCCTTGCGCTCGCGATAGATGTCCACGTCGTTGCCGCGCGAGAAATAGATGCGCTCAAACGAACACTCGGCGCGCGGCAGCGGCGTGGCGAATTCACCGCCGGTCAGCACACCGTGTTTCTTAACCACCATTACATGACCCGGAGCGACTTCGTTGACCTGGGCGGTCTCGAGATCGAACACCGTCATGAGCGGCGCGCGTTCGGAGGCGAAGGCGATGACTTCGTCGTTCTGAAAATAGAAACAAGGGCGAATGCCCGACGGGTCGCGCGCCACGAACGCGTCGCCATTGCCCGTAAGCCCGCACAGCGTGTAGCCGCCATCCCAATCCTTCGCCGCGCGGGTAAAAACCCGCCGCAGGTTAAGGTCGGAATCAATGCGCCGAGAGATGTCATCACCCGGCAGACCTTGGCTGCGCAACTGACGATACAGATCCTCGTGCTCTTCATCGAGGAAGAAGCCGATTTTTTCGAGCACCGCCTGCGTGTCCGTCGCGTAAATCGGGTGCTGACCCATCGCGGTGAGCGAAGCATTGAGCTCGGTGGTGTTCGTGAGATTGAAATTGCCGCAGAGCGCGAGGTTGCGCGTGGGCCAAGGGCTACGGCGAAAATAGGGATGGCAGGACGAGATATTGTAGCCGCCGCTGGTGCCGTAGCGCAGATGCCCCATCAGCAGCTCGCCGCCAAAATCGAACGACTTTTTCACTGTGTCGGCGAACTCCGGGTGGATGACGCCAGTGCCAACCTTCTCGTTGTATTGCGCGAGCAAAACTTTAAAAATACGGTCGAGCGGATTGGCCTCCACACTGCGCTCGCGAAACATGAAGGCCTCGCCGGCCGGCACGTTGAGTTTGACGCAGGCCACGCCTGCTCCGTCCTGCCCACGGTTGTGCTGCTTTTCCATCAACAGGAAGAGCTTGGTAAACCCCCATAGCGGCGTGCCGTATTTTTCCTGATAGTAGGAGAGCGGCTTGAGCAGTCGCACGAGGGCGACGCCGCATTCGTGGGTGATCCGGTCGCTCATAATGCGTGCTCCGGATGCTGCGGCGCGTTTCCGGCGGAAAAGCGGCGTTTAAGGGAGCGTTGCGGATGATGCCAGGTCCTCACGGGCGTTAAAGCGCCCATTGCGCCCATGCCGCTCCAATCGTCAACGGCTTTTCTCCTTTTCGTCACCAAAACGCCTCAAGACGCGCAGACCCCTTGACCGGGCGCGGCGGATGCGGAAGAAAGTCCGGGACCATGCTCATCCTTCGCGGTTCACCGGCCCTATCTCCCTTTCGCCTCGCCAAGCTGCTGCAGGACCTGACTGGCGCGGGCCTCCCCGTCCGAGCCATCAGTGCCGAGTTTGTGCATATCTGCGAGCTGTCGGCCGAATTGAGCAACGCCCAACATGAGGTGCTGGAGAAACTGCTCACCTACGGGCCGACCCGCAAGACCACCGCGGCGGCCGGCCTGCTGCAGGTCGTCGCGCCGCGCCCCGGCACGATCTCGCCGTGGTCCTCCAAGGCCACCGACATCGCGCACATCTGCGGTCTGTTGAATGTCAAACGCATCGAACGTGTCGTCGCCTATACGCTCACGCTCGACAACGCCGCGTTGCCCAAACCGCTCAGCACGTTATCCGCCGCGCAGTTGCAGGCCATCCGCGCCGCGTTGCACGACCGCATGACGCAGACGGTTTTTAACGCAATCGACGGCTGCGCCGCCCTCTTCCGCCACGAATCGCCCAAACCGATGACCTCGGTGCCCGTCCTCGCCCAAGGCCGCGCCGCGCTCGAAACCGCCAATCTCGAGCTCGGCCTCGCGCTCGCCGAGGACGAGATCGATTACCTCGTCGCCGCGTTCACCAAGCTCGGTCGCGATCCCAACGACATTGAGCTGATGATGTTCGCGCAGGCCAATTCCGAGCACTGTCGCCACAAGATTTTCAACGCTTCGTGGGAGATCGACGGCGTCGCGCAGGACAAATCGCTCTTCGCGATGATCCGCAACACCTACCAGTTGCACAGCGACGGCATCCTCTCCGCCTACAAGGACAACGCCGCCGTCATCACCGGCACGCGCGGCGGACGGTTTTTTGTCGATCCGCGCACCGGCGATTACGCCGCGCACGATGAACCGATTCACATCCTCTGCAAGGTCGAGACGCACAACCACCCGACCGCGATCTCGCCCTTCCCCGGCGCCGCCACCGGCTCCGGCGGCGAGATTCGCGACGAAGGCGCCACCGGTCGCGGTTCGCGGCCCAAGGCCGGCCTCGTCGGCTTCACCGTTTCCAACCTCCGCCTGCCCGGCGCGGTGCAGCCGTGGGAAAAAGACCACGGCAAACCCGACCGCATTGTCTCCGCGCTCGACATCATGCTCGACGGCCCGCTCGGCGGCGCCGCTTTCAACAACGAGTTCGGCCGCCCCGCGATCAACGGCTATTTCCGCACGTTCGAACAGGAAGTGCCCGGTGCGAAAGGTCCCGAGCTGCGCGGTTATCACAAACCCATCATGCTCGCCGGCGGCCTCGGAAACATCCGCGAAGGCCACATTAAAAAAGGCGCGATCAATCCCGGCGACCAACTCGTCGTCCTCGGTGGCCCCTGCATGAACATCGGCCTCGGCGGCGGCGCGGCCAGCTCGATGGCTAGCGGCTCTGGCAGCGAAGATCTCGATTTCGCCTCGGTGCAACGCGACAACGCCGAGATGCAACGCCGTTGTCAGGAGGTTATAGACCGCTGCTGGGCGCTAGGTGACGAGAATCCCATTGCCTTCATCCACGACGTCGGCGCCGGCGGCGTCTCCAACGCCTTGCCCGAACTCGTCAACGACGGCGGGCGCGGCGGCGTATTCGACCTGCGCAAGCTGCCCAACGACGAGCCCGGCATGTCGCCGCTCGAGATCTGGTGCAACGAATCCCAAGAGCGCTATGTGCTCGCGATTCCCGCCGATCGCATCGCGACCTTCGCGCAACTCTGCGCCCGTGAACGCGCGCCGTTCGCCATCGTCGGCGAGGCGACCGAACGCAAAGATCTCGTCGTCACCGATCCGCATTTCGACAACACGCCGATCGACCTGCCGCTCGAAGTCCTGCTCGGCAAACCGCCGCGCATGCACCGCCAGGAAACTTCGCTCGCGCGCCCGCAGCAGCCGCTTGACCTGGGGCAAACCACGTTGTCGCTAGGCTCCAACGCGGCTACGATACCCGCGCTGCCTGCCGTAGCCGCGCTTGCGGGTGCAGCCCAAAAGCGTGGCCCCGGTCCCATCCACAAGATGCTCTACGAAGCGGTTAAACGCGTGCTCTCGCACCCGACCGTCGCCGACAAAACGTTTTTGATTTCCATTGGCGACCGCTCCGTCGGCGGCCTCATCACGCGCGACCAAATGGTCGGTCCGTGGCAGGTGCCTGTGGCCGATTGCGGTGTCACCGCCGCGGCGTTTGACGTTTACACCGGCGAAGCGATGGCGATGGGCGAGCGCACGCCTGTCGCCGTCAACAACGCCGCCGCCTCCGCCCGCCTCGCCGTCGGCGAAGCCCTCACCAACCTCGCCGCCGCGCAGATCGGCGACCTCGGCAAGGTCAACCTCAGCGCCAACTGGATGGCCGCGCCCGCCGTCCCCGGTGACGCCGCCGATCTTTACGCGGCGGTCAAGGCCGTGGGCATGGAACTCTGCCCCGCCCTCGGCATCACGATTCCCGTCGGCAAGGACTCAATGAGCATGAGCACCGTGTGGCAGGACGGCGACGCGCAGAAACGCGTCACCGCGCCGATTTCGCTCATCGTTTCCGCCTTCGCCGCGGTCGAAGACGTGCGCCGCACGCTCACGCCGCAACTCGCGCGTGAATCCAACACCGTCCTGCTCTTGATTGACCTCGGCCGGGGCCAAAACCGGCTCGGCGGCTCCATCCTCGCCCAGACCGTTTCGCAAATGGGCGAAGCTGTGCCCGACGTGGATAGCGCGACCGATCTGAAAAATTTCTGGACCGCGATTCAGCAACTCGTTCGCGAACAGAAACTCCTCGCCTACCACGACCGCTCCGATGGCGGCCTGCTCGCGACCATCGCCGAAATGGCCTTCGCCGGTCACACAGGCGTCGATCTCGAAATCCCGCATCTGCACGATGCGTTCGCCGCGCTCTTCAACGAGGAACTCGGGGCCGTCATCCAAGTGCGCGAGGCCGATCTCGTCGATGTTTACCTCGCACTCCGGCAACACGGCCTCACAGCCTGCGTCTCGCGCCTCGGCACGCTCAATCCCAAGCACACCCTCCGCATCACCCAAGACAAGATAGTCCTGCTTGAAGAAAATCTATCCACCCTCCGCAGTTACTGGTCCGACGTGACCCGCCGCATCGCCGCGCTCCGCGACAACCCCGAGTGCGCCGAGCAGGAATACCAGCTCAAGCTCGACTCGAAGAACCCCGGCATCACACCGAAACTGACTTTCTCAGTTTCGGAAATCCAAAATCCGCAATCCAACATCAAAAATTTATCGCGGCCGACCGTCGCGATCTTGCGCGAGCAGGGCGTCAACGGGCAGATCGAAATGGCCGCGGCGTTTGACCGCGCCGGCTTCCGCGCGGTGGACGTGCACATGAGTGACATCCTCAGCGGCCGCGTCTCGTTGAAAGATTTCCGCGGTCTCGCGGCCTGCGGCGGTTTCTCTTACGGCGACGTGCTCGGGGCCGGCGAAGGCTGGGCCAAGAGCGTGTTGTTCAACGACCGTGCGCGCGCCGAGTTCGCGGCGTTCTTCGCCCGCGAAGACACCTTTGCCCTCGGCGTTTGCAACGGTTGCCAGATGCTCAGCAACCTGCGCGGCATCATCCCCGGCGCCGATCACTGGCCGCGGTTTGTGCAGAACAAATCGGAGCGCTACGAAGCGCGTTTCGTTTCGCTCAAGATCGAGGAAAGCCCGAGCATCCTGTTCCGCGGCATGGCCGGCTCGGTCATTCCGGTCGTCGTCGCCCACGGTGAAGGCTTTACCGAATTCCCCGACGCCACCGCCGCCGATGCTTTCAGCGCCTCCGGCCTCGTGTCCGCGCGCTTCGTGGACAACCACCACGCGCCGACCGAAACCTATCCGCTCAACCCGAACGGATCACCGCACGGCATGACCGCGCTGACGACCCGCGACGGCCGTGTCACCATCATGATGCCGCACCCGGAACGCGTCTTCCGCACCTGCGCCATGAGCTGGGCCCCGCGCGAATGGGGCGAAGATTCCCCGTGGATGAAGCTGTTCCACAACGCCCGTGAGTGGGTGGGTTGAAAGGTTTTTGCACCGCGCGGATTGTCAGAATTCGCGCGGCTTTTCATTTGCGGCGGGCGGCCGTTGACTGGAACCAACCTCAACCCCGTGCTGCCATGATTCGTTTTCGCTTGGTTCGTTCGTCGCTGGCCTTGGCCATCGCCTTCTCACTCGCTTTCGTCGCCGCCGCGCGCATCGGTGATCGTTTTCCGTCGGAGAAAAAAATCGTCATCGACCCGGTGACCGGCGCGGAGCTCACATTTTTGACGAGCGAGCCGCGCGGCGATTCGAAGATTTATCAAACGCACCACCAATGGACCGCGGATGGTAAGTGGGTCGTGTTTCGCTCCAACCGCGTGCGCGGTCAGGCGATGGCGGTGAACGAGCAGACCGGCGACATCGTGCAGGTCACCGAAAACGGTTACACCGGCATGCTCTGCCTCGCCGATCACACGATGAATCTCTATTTCGTGCGCTTGGTCGATGCGGGGCCGCCGCCCGCGGTCACCGGCGCGGAACCCGCCACGCCGGCCGCGAAGCCGGGCGAAGCGCCGAAGGAAGCGCAGATCGTGCGCGTGGATTTGGGCAAACTTTTCGCAGACAGCGCGGCCAAGGCAGTCGGCGAGGCGACGGATTACGAGCACGTCGTCGGTGTCATCCCGGCCGAATACGGCGCGGTCGGCGACGTGGCGATCGATCCGAATGAGGACTTCGCCTACTTCCGCGTCGCGGGCAAGGAATTCGCCGCGCGGCATCTCGCGCCCGGCACCAAAATCGAGGCGAGTTTCGGTCCGCGCAATATGGGGGCCGGTCCCACTGGTCTCGCGAAGATGAATCTGCAAACCGGCGAAGTCGCGCACATCGTTTCCGTGCCGTTCCAAATCGGCCACGTGCAGACCAACCCGTGGGTGCCGGGCGAAATCGTTTTCTGTTGGGAAACCGGCGGCAAGTCCCCACAGCGCACCTGGACCGTGCGCGCCGACGGCACGGGCCTGCGGCCGCTTTACCCCGAGGCCGATTACGAATGGGTCACGCACGAAGCGGTCATCACCAAGGATGAGGTCGCCATCGCGATCATGGGCCACCGCCCGGTCGGCACGGATGACGCCTGGGGGCGCTGCGGCACGCGTGAAAAGCCCACCGGGCTCGGCATCGTCAATTTGCGCACACGTGAAATGCGAATCATCGGCCAGACCGCCACCGGCAGCGGTTACTGGCATGTGCATGGCTCGCCCGACGGGCGCTGGGCTGTGGGCGATGATTTCGCGCGCAACCTCTGGCTCATCGATCGCGCCACCGGCGAAACAATGCTGCTCACGACCGGACACAAAGAAACCGCCGCCGACCACATCCATCCGACCTTCAGCACCGACAGCACGCGCGTGCAGTTTCAATCCGCCATGCTCTCCGCCGACAACCGCACGATGAACATCTGCGTCGTGCCGGTGCCGGAGGCGTGGTTAAAACGCGCCACGGCCAAAGAGTGAGCTTGCCAACCACGTTTCAGGGTCTTGCGCTCATGGGGTGATTACCCCACATTCGCCCCAATCGATCGATCTCACTTCAGCGGCAGAATTTCTTGAGGCGCAGCAGCGCGAGTTTGGGGCCAACTACGAAATCGCCGCCGGGCTCTGGGCCGTGTTTGCGGTGGCGGCGGAGGATTCGGCGGGCAACGAACTCGCGCGCGATCTGCTTGCCGAAGCGCCATTCGCCCACGAAGTCGGCAGCACCGAGGACGACAGCCACCACCTCTATTACGTGGACGCGGAAAATCGTCACGCCGCGCAGCACTGGCTCGAGGATCTGGCCGCGACCGCGAGGGGCGAAATCCGACCGGTTGCGCCCGGGCATCAGCTTTTGATCGACCAAGTGCTCGCGTCCGAAAGCCCGCATCGCGCGGCGCGGCAGCTCGCCGAGGCCCACGCCGAGGGTGCCGCGTCGGCGGGTTTGATTCGCGAACCCGCGACGGTGCGCGCGCTGTTGGATCGTTTGCACGGACGCGAACCGCTTTTCTACGGCGCGTTGAACCTGCTCATCCAGCATCACCTCGTGGACATGCTCGTGTTCTTCCGCCAGTTGATCAGCGAGGATGTGGGCTTGCTTAACGAGATCGTGAAGGGCGGCCTCTCCCGCGATCCGTTTCTGCAAACCCGGCAGGACGCCACGTCGGAAATCCGCAGCCAGCTCATCCGGTTTCGCATCATCAATCCGATGGACCAGATGAAAAACACCGGGCTTGCGAACCCCTACGCCGCGTTCATGGAGGTCGCCGCCAGCCGCGAACACCTCATTGCGCTGGTGGACGGCATCAAAAGCGATCTCGCGCGCGCCGACTTCGTCCATGCGCTCCATTCCATCCGCCGCAAACTTTACCAAGGTGAAACGTTCAGCACATTCGGCACGCAATCACCGTGGATGACCGAGCGCATCGCCTTGCCGTTCAAGTTCATCCGCCAGAAGCTTGATGCGCAGCCCGGCCTGCCAGCGCTCGACGCGCTTTACATGCTCGAACGCAGCGCCGCGGATTAAAGCCCGCATCCCGCGCCACATCCTGAAAATCGCGTTTGTCAGCGTGGGCAAACGGGCGTTTTTTATGGGACTATGGCTTTGGATTTTGTCGGACAACGATGCATGAGCGAGCGCGAACCCGAACTCGGTTTGGGTGCGGTGACTGAACTCGATCACAACCGGATCACGGTCGAGTTCGCCGCCACGCGCGAAAAGCGCATCTACGCCCGCGGCACGCCCGTGCTCAAGCGCGTGCAATTCAACATCGGCGACAAAATCGCCACGCGCGACGGCCGGGCGTTCACGGTGGAAACCATCACCGAAGACGCAGGCCTGATCGTTTATGCCGGCGGCGGTGTCACCGTGCCGGAATCCGGCGTGTCCGATCTCACCAGCGTGAGTTCACCCGCGGAACGCCTGCTCGCCGGACAAGCCGATCCCGCCGAGGTTTTCGACCTGCGCCACCGCACCTTGAAAATGCAATCGCAGCTCCGTCAATCGGACGTGCGTGGTTTTCTCGGCGGCCGCATCGATCTGATTCCGCATCAGTTCTACATTCTCAACGAAGTCTCCCGCCGCCAAATCCCGCGCGTGCTCCTCGCGGACGAAGTCGGTCTCGGAAAAACCATCGAGGCCTGCTTGATCCTGCAACGCCTGCTCGCCGTCGGCCGCGCCAAACGCGCGCTCATCCTCGTGCCGGAGTCCCTCGTGCACCAGTGGTTCGTCGAACTGCTGCGACGTTTCAATTTGTGGCTCACGATATTTGACGAGGCCCGCTGCGCCGCCTGCGAAGAAAGCGAACCAGACAAGAATCCTTTTCTCTCCAGCCAACTCGCCCTCGCGAGCGTGAGCTTCCTCGCCGGCGATGAAAAGCGCCGCGAACAGGTCGTCGCCGCCGGTTGGGATATCGTGGTCGTGGACGAGGCGCACCACCTCGGTTGGACGCCGCAGGAAGCCAGCGCCGATTATCAACTCGTCGAAGCGCTCGCGCAGAAAACGCCCGGCCTGCTACTGCTCACCGCTACACCGACGCAGCTCGGCTTAACCGGACACTTCGCGCGCCTGCGCCTGCTGGATCCGCACCGCTACGACGATTACCAAACCTTTCTCGAAGAGACGGAACGCTTCGGCTCCGTCGCCGCCATCGCCGACCGGCTGATCGAAAACCAACCGCTCAACGCGAAGGATCAGGCCGCGTTGAAAAAAATCTTCGACCGCGACCCCGAGGGATTGGCCCAACACCTCGCCGATTTGGACGCCGGCAAACCCGGCGCGCGCGACGCGCTCCTGCGCACGCTGCTCGATCAGCACGGCACCGGCCGCATGGTTTTCCGCAACACCCGCGCGGCCATGAGCGGTTTTCCGAAGCGGCTGTATTGCCCCGCGCCCATCGAAGGCGCGTCACCCACCCTGCTCACCCGCGTCGCCCGCGAAATCCACGCCGAGGAAACCGGCGCCGATGCGGACATTCGCTACTCGTTCAAGGACGATCCGCGCGTGGATTGGCTATTGAAATTTCTAAAATCGCACGCCGACGCCAAGGTGCTGCTCATCTGCAAATCCGAGCGCAAGGTCCTCGCGCTCGAAGCCGCCATCAAGGAAAAGCTCAACCTCAACCTCGCGCTCTTCCACGAAGGTCTGCCGCTGGTGCAACGCGACCGCCAGGCTGCGTGGTTCGCCGAGCCCGCCGGCGCGCAGGTGCTCCTCTGTTCCGAGATTGGCAGCGAGGGCCGCAACTTCCAATTCGCCCATCACCTCGTGCTCTTCGACCTGCCGCTCAATCCCGGCCTCGTCGAGCAGCGCATCGGCCGCCTCGATCGCATCGGGCAAACCCAGGCCATTCGCATCCACGTGCCCTACCTGATCGGTGGCGTCAACGAGGCGGTCGCGCGCTGGTATCACCTCGGTCTCAACGCCTTCGAGGCCCCGCTGCACGGCGGCACCGATTATCGCGACGCCTACCACGAACGCTTGGTCAAACTCGCCGCCGATTTCGGCCAGGAAAAGGATCACGCCACCGCGCACGCCAAATTGGAAAAGCTCATCGCGGAAACCGAAAAGTTCCGCGCGACCTTGCTGCAAAAACTCAAGCAGGGCCGCGATCGTTTGCTCGAACTCAATTCCTTCGATGCCGCCGCCGCGCAACAAGTCATCGCCAAGGTGCGCGAAGCCGATACCGACCCGAAACTCCGCGGCTTCCTCACCGATCTGCTCGACCATTTCGGCGTGCGCGTGACCGATCACGAAGACGGCGATGTGCACCTCGACGCCGACCACGCCTACGTCGAAGCGTTCCCTTCGATCCCGCGCGAAGGGATGCTCGCCACTTACACCCGCGCCCGCGCCATCGCCCGCGAGGACATCCGGCTAATCACTGCCGATCATCCGCTCGTGCAGGACACGATTGATCTGCTCATCGAATCACCCGCGGGCACCACGGCGTTCTGCCTGCTCGAAGCCGACCGGCCCAACCTTTTGCTCGAAGCCGTCTTCGTCCTCGAAACCGTCGGCGATTCGCGCTGGCACGTGGATCAATTCCTCGCGCCCACGCCGATCCGCGTGCTCGTGGACATTCACGGCCACGATCTCACCGCCGAACGCGAACCCGCCGCATTCTCCCGCGATCTGGAAGACGCGCCATTGCCGCGCTTTTTGGAAAAGCCCGGTTTCAACGCCACGCTGCTCAAGAATCTGCTCGAAGGCGCCACTGAGCGCGCCGAGGCGTTGGCGCAACCCCTGCGCCAAACCGCCCGCGAAACCGCCGCCAACGCGCTCACCGCCGAGCTGCAACGCCTCGTCACCCTCGGCAGACTCAACGACAACGTGCGCCCCGAGGAAATCGAACTCGCGAAAAAGCAGGTCCGCCAAACCCGCACCGCCATCGAGCAATCCCGCCTGCGCCTCGACTCCATCCGCCTAATTCTCGAAGGCGCGGGCGAATGACGCGCATGACACAGGCCTGTCCATGCGAATTTATTGGCCACCAAAAACACAAAAATTCCAAATGATCGGCGTGGCCCACAAGGGGCCTATGGGCCCGCGGTCGGGGCTCCGATGACAGACTGATTCTTTGTGTTCTTTGTGGCTATCCCTCCGTTCACTAACCCGCATATTTTCCCACCCCAAGCCACGCTTTCATCCCGCGGACGCGGGACTCAAGCGCGGCCACGGTAGCCGCATTGGAACGCAGTGACAATGTGGACACAATTTGTCCCTGCGTGTGAAATAGGCGGGCTAACCGTTTGGCTGCTGCTTCGACTGGTAGAATGGAATGACCTGTTTGAGGTGGCCTTGCACGATGTTGCCAACGGTTTGGGGCGGCAGCGAACCCTTGTGCAATTCGAAGATCGCCACCAGCAGTGCCAGCTCGATGTCGGTCTTTTTCGCGCTGGCCGACTTCATCGCGGCGACAATCTCGAGCGCTTTCTTTTCAGCCTGCTTGTAGTCTTGGAAATTCTGTTCGGTCGGCGTGGGCATGGGTTCAAAAGGCGCGTTCTGCCCAACGCGTCAAGCATGCCAGTCGTGCCACGACTCGTGCTTCAGCCGTGATTGCGCGGGTGAAATTTTTCGTGCTGGTCGATGAGGCGTTTCGATTCGACCGCGGTGTAGATCTGCGTCGTGGCGATGTTGGCGTGTCCGAGCATTTCCTGGATGGCGCGCAAATCCGCGCCGCCGGTCAGCAGGTGCGTCGCGAAAGAGTGGCGCAACAAGTGCGGCTTGACCGGCTTGGTGATGCCGGCGAGCCGCGCGTATTTTTTTACGATCACCCACAGCGTCACGCGCGAGAGCGCGGTGCCGCGCGCGCTGAGAAACAGCGTGCTGCCGGTGCGCGGTTTCACGAAATGCGGTCGGCCCGATTCGAGCCACACGGCGACCGCATCGGCGGCCTTGCGGCCGATCGGCACGACGCGCTCCTTCGAGCCCTTGCCGAAAACCCGCAGGAAACCGTGCTGCAAATCGATTTGCTGGATGGTGAGCCCGCCGAGTTCGGATACCCGCAGGCCACTGGAGTAAAACAATTCGAGCAGCGCCTTGTCGCGCAGTGCATGGGCGTCTCCGCCGGTCGGCGCGGCCAGTAATTTTTCGACTTCGGCCGGGGTCAGCGTGCCGGGCATCTTGCGTGACTGTTTGGGAGTGCGTAGCAGCGCGGTGAAATCGTCTGCGCGCAATTTCTCATGCTGCAAATAGCGCGAGAGCCCGCGCAGGGCGGCGAGTTTGCGCGCCAGACTGCTAACCGCGTAGTCTGCGCCGCTCAGGGTGTGGATCCATCGGGCGACCGCATCGCCGGGCACGCCGCGCCAATCGTTGTGTCCGCCCTTGGCCAAAAATGCGGCGCATTGATCGAGATCCAGGCAGTAACTCTCGAAAGTCTTGCGCGATAAATTGCGCTCAAGTTCCAAGAAATTCAGAAACCCGTTGATATCCTCGGCAAACCCGGCGGGCGCGCGCGATACAATGGGCTCTGCCTTGGCCGACATGGCCAGAACCGCTCAGCGACGACGCGGCGGGGCCGGGCGTGATGCGCTTTGCTCGCGCACACGGTAGGTGATGCGCGCTTTCTCAATGTCGTAGGGGCTCATCTCCATCTTCACCGTGTCGCCCGAAGCGATCTTGATGAAGTGCTTGCGGAGTTTGCCCGAAATGTGGGCCAACACGACGTGACCGTTGGACAACTCGACTTTGAACATGGTGCCGGGGAGAACGGCGACAACTTTACCCTCAACCTCAATCGTGTTTACATCTGCCATACGATGAGGAGGGACGGAACAACTTGGGCTTGGTGCATAATGCTGGTGCGAGGGTCGAAAACCCACTTGTAAGCCTTAGAAGCCCCCCGTAAGTCAAGGCTTTACCCGGATCGCCGCCCACTCGCGGCCCCCTCGCCTGCTCATGAAACCAACTGGAAAGCCCGCGCCCGATTGTCCCTTTGAAAAGCGTTTCCCATCGCAACTCGTCCGCGATGACGCGTTTTTCATGAGCCTTGCCTACAATCAGGCCATTGACGCGTGGCGGCGCGGCGAAGTGCCTATCGGCGCGGTAATCGAACGCGAAGGCGAGATCATCGCCCTCGCCCACAACACCGTCGAAGCCGCGCACGATCCCACCGCCCACGCCGAAGTGCTCGCGATCACGCAGGCCGCCAACGCGATTGGCGACTGGCGGCTCGACAGTTGCACGCTCTACGTGACGAAGGAGCCGTGCCCGATGTGCTCGGGGGCGACGCTCATGTCGCGGCTTAAGCGCGTCTGCTACGCCGTGCGCGATCCCAAGATGGGCTGCCTCGGCGGCGCGACCGATCTCAACGCCCTGCCGCGCGTGAATCATCACTTGGAAATTTCCGCCGGCGAAGTCATGGAACCCGAGTGCCGCGAACTCTTGCAGGCCTTCTTTCGTTTGAAACGAATCGACGAAGACACAGCGGGCGGTTGACGAAACCGGCACCCGGTGCAACTTGTGCTTTCCCACTAACATAAACTCCAACCCAACGATAAACATGGCCTACGAACTTCCCGCCCTGCCCTACGCAGCCAACGCCCTCGAACCGCACATCGACGCTCGCACAATGGAGATCCACCACGGCAAGCATCACCAGGCGTATATCACCAATCTGAACAACGCCCTCGCCTCGGCCGGCATCACCGGCCCGGACTGCGTGTGCGATCTCATCGCGGATCTTTCGCAACTTCCCGAAGCCATCCGCGGGGCCGTGCGCAACAATGGCGGCGGCCACGCCAACCACTCGTTCTTCTGGAAAATCCTCGGCCCCGGCAAAGGCGGCACGCCCTCCGGCGCGCTGGGTGAAGCGATCAACGCGACCTTCGGCTCGTTCGACAAATTCAAGGAAGAGTTCGCCAAGGCCGGTGCCACGCGCTTCGGCTCCGGCTGGGCTTGGCTCTACGTTAACACCGACAAGAAGCTCGCCGTTGGCTCCACCGCCAATCAGGACAGCCCTTGCATGGGCAAGGCCGTCGCCGGCATCGAAGGCAAACCCGTCCT
>JADLBI010000198.1 GCA_020847775.1 Opitutaceae bacterium | reverse complement strand
GCTCCACGCCTTCACCGACAAAGACAAAGTCGAGTTTTACGGTTGCGCGGATAGCGGCTGCATGTTTTTCTCCCTTTAACCGAGAGAAGGACTGCCGCAGCAACTGGCAATACAGTTCAAAGCCCACGCCAACAATGTGCCCACTTTGCTGCGCCCCCAGCAAGTTACCGGCACCGCGTAGCTCAAGGTCGCGCATGGCGATGCGGAACCCCGCACCGAGTTGATTGTGTTGACGCATGGCAGACAAGCGTTGGCGCGCCACGTCGAGCACACGCGTGTGCCGGTGCAGGAGTAGATAGGCGTAGGCCTGATGCTTGAAGCGCCCGACTCGGCCGCGGAGCTGATAAAGCTGGGAAAGACCAAAACGATCCGCTCCTTCGATAATAATTGTGTTGCAGTTGGGGATATCGAGGCCGCTTTCGATAATCGTCGTGCAAACCAGTATCTGATGGGCACCGGAAACAAATTCGGTCATGACACGTTCTAGTTCGTCTGCTTCCATTTGTCCGTGCCCGACGCCGATGCGTACGCCGGGCACTAATTCACGCAGGCGCGAGGCTACCAGATCGATCGTTAGTACCCGGTTGTGGAGGTAGAAAACTTGACCACCGCGGCGCAGTTCATGGCTGATGGCGTCCACGACAATCTTCTCTTCGTAAGTTTTGACGATGGTTTGGATGGGATGACGGTTGGAGGGCGCGGTTTCGATCACGCTCAGGTCTCTCGCTCCAGTCATTGCCATGTAGAGCGTGCGGGGGATGGGTGTGGCGCTCATAGAAAGCACATCGAGCGTGGCGCGCAGGGCCTTGAAGCGTTCCTTGTGCTTCACTCCAAAACGTTGCTCCTCGTCCACTACGACTAACCCGAGATCCTTGAAGACGACGTCGCTTTGCAACAGGCGATGGGTGCCGATCAGTATGTCGATTTGGTTGGCGGCGACGGAGGCGAGAATTTGCTTCTGTTCGGCGCGTGACCGGAAACGGCTGAGCATCTCAACGGCGATGGGGTAGCCGGCCATACGGTCGCGAAACGTGTTAAGATGCTGTTGCGCGAGCACGGTGGTTGGCACGAGCACCGCGACTTGCTTGCCTCCCTGCACAGCTTTGAATGCCGCGCGTATCGCGACCTCGGTCTTGCCAAAACCGACATCGCCGCAAACGAGCCGGTCCATCGGGCGCGTGCGCTCCATGTCAGCTTTGGTTTCCTGGATGGCCCTGAGCTGGTCGCGCGTCTCCGTATGGGGGAATGATGCCTCGAATTCTTGCTGCCAGACCGTGTCGGCGGGGTAGGCAAAACCGGGCTGAGCCTCGCGTGAGGCGTGAATACGCAACAGCTCGGCAGCGAGGTCGATGGTGGCACGTTCGGCGGCCTTGCGTGTTTTTTCCCAGCGATTGCTACCTATGCGGCCTAGCTGTGGGCGGATCTTACTGACACCCACATAGCGGCTGAGCAAATGCGACTCTTGCAGCGGAACATGCAGTGTCACTTGATCGTCAAACTCGAGCGATATGACCTCCCGGATACCTTGCGCGGTGTCGAGTTTGGCCAGGCCGCGGTAATGAGCGATACCGTGTTGTAGATGCACGACAAAATCGCCCTCTATCAGTTCTGAGAAATCGAGCAGCTGATCAATTTGCGCGCGCTGCGCCACGGCTCGCGCGTTGAGATTCAGACGGCGCGGACGCTGACGGCCAAAAATCTCTGTTTCGGTGACCACCACGAGGCCACGCGCGCCACTGTGCCCAGGCAGAGTAGTCTGTTCGTTGCGGAAAGTGACCTTGAAGCCTTCGTTCAGGGTGCCGCGTAGGGCTCGTGGCCGAATAGCCTCGGCCAAGCCGACTTCGCGCAAGATTTCAATGGCCCGCTGCTCCTCTCCGGGCTTGGCCATTACCAAGTCGATGGCGTAACCCTCAGTCCGCCAGGCGGCGACTTGCCGCAAGAATCGCAGGCGGGCGTCGAGCTCGGTTTGCAGCCGCTCTTGAGCGCTGAGCGCATCGGTGGGATAGTTCCGATGGTGTGCGAGACTCTCTGTGTCCCAAGTGGTCTCGCGCCCGGGGTCCGCGAAAAAGCTGTTGGCTTCGTCAATGTCTGCGATCCCGTAAAGCGTATCGCATTTGGTCCGGAGCCGCGTGAAAGCCTGTGTATCGCTGAAGGAGAGACCGCCCAAGGCCGATTCCAAAGCGGCGGGCTCAAGCAAAACCAAAGCGGCGGCGGTGGGGAGGTAATCGGCCAACCCGACGGTTGACTCAGCCAGCTTGACCCGCGGTGAAGCGGACAGTTGTAGGCTAGGCACTGATGCGCCAGAGCGCTGCGTAACGGGATCGAGGACGCGGATTTCCTCGATCTCATCGCCGAAGAAATCCAACCGGTAGGGCTGGGTGGCGGTGACCGGGTACACATCAATGATACCGCCGCGGACCGCATAGTGCCCAGGAGCCTCGCAAACGGCTTCGCTATCGTAATCCAGGGCTCGTAATTGCTCGAGCAACATTGCGAATGGTTGGACCTGCCCGCGGACGAGTGTGAGTTCGGTGGCCGCGAATTCGTCTACCGCGGGCACAGGATGCATCAGTGCGGTTGGTGTGGCCACCACTACCAAAGGATCGGGCGCGCGTCCAATCTGCCGTCTCGCCCGCAATTTCGAGAGCGCAGTCAGTCTCTCTGCTGAAGCCGCAAACGCCTCGCGCATGTCGCGGCTGTCCGGCATGGCTTCGGGAAAAAGCAGGACTTCGACGGAGGCGGTTCGCTCCACACTGCTGTTAAACAACATCAAATCGGCGGCGAAATGCTCGGCCATGCCGCCATCCGGCGCAACCACGAGCCATACCGGATGATCGTGCTGTGACAGGAGGGAGGCGAAGACGCAACCGCGCGCGGCGGCACACACGCCGGTGTGATAGTGGCGCGACATTGGCATCAAGCCACTCCCGCGGGCGGCCAATTTTCCAAAGCCGTGTGCGCGGCGGCTTCCTCGGCACGCTGCTTGGAGGTGCCGTGCCCGACGGCGATGGCGGTGTCGTTTAAGTAGAGCGCAACGGTGAATTCCCGAGCGTGGTCCGGGCCGGAAGTATCGGCGACTTTGTAACGCAACGCCTGGTTGCCGTACCGAGGTTGCACGCGCTCTTGCAAACGGCCCTTGGGGTTGTCGCTGGGTAGAGCGGCGGCGAGATGCGGTGCGATGTCGCCGTAGAGCCCGAGCACAACCACCCGGCACCGTTCGAATCCGGCATCGAGATAAATCGCAGCCACTAGCGCTTCGAACGCGTCCTCCAGCGCGCCCTGGCTAGTGGCAAGGTCGCTCGCTGCGGCTTGCACGCGCAGACAGGCATCAACGCCCAACTCGAGGGCCAGGCGGGCGGTGAAGCTTCCTTCGATCAGTTTTTTTCGGTTCTGGGTGAGAGCGCCTTCACGTTCGGTGGGGAAGCGCCGATAGATCTCCTCGGAGAGAATGAGCTGCAGCACGGCGTCACCGAGAAATTCAAGTCGCTGATTCGATGCGTGGGGGCCGGAGGTCTCGATGTTGAGCGAAGGGTGGGTCATCGCCAATTCGAGCAAAGCGGGGCGCTCAAACTGATAACCGATGCGCTGCTGCAATTGGGATAGGGGAGCATTCATGAGCTGGCGCTCGCGTAGCGGCGCAGGCCGCGGTGAAACACCCATGCCGCCAGTCCGAACCATGCGGCGGTAGCGCCCATGAGCCAAAGGGTAAGCGGCAGGCTGAGGCCTCGAAGCAGGGCGTGCGCCGGGATGTTGCTCACGATGACGACAGGCAAGGTCCAGACGAACAGGAAGCGGACCACGCCTTTGAAAGCCTCGCGCGGCAGACGGGAAAATTCGAACAGGGTGAAGTAGCTGCCCTCCAATCCCTGCGCGTTGGTGATCCAGAACGTCAAGGACATGAGCGTGAGCAGGAGGCTGTAGTGGATAATCAAACCGCAGAGGACCAGCAGACCATACAGGCAGACTCCGCCGAGCGTGAACGGTAGATGCAACTGCCATGCGGCGTAAACGACCACCGCCGCGGCGATCAGCGAATTGGCGAGTCCATCGAGGTCCACCTTACGAGTGGTAGCCATGAACATGATGTTGCCGGGTTGCGCGAGAAAGAAGTCGAAATGGCCGCTGCGGATGTTGCGGCCCATTTCAAACAGACTGCTCCAAAACAATCCCATTTGCAGGCGTTGGATCAGCATCGAGGTGCCGACTAGCAACAGCATCTCGTATTTGCTCCAGCCGGCTATGCTGTCGGTGTGATCATAGATGACCGTGATCAAAAACACATTCACCGCCATCCACATGAATTCGACGATCGACCAGAGGATGAAGTCGAAGCGGAACATCATCGTGCGCACCACCGAGTAGCGCATGCTCGCGAGCCAGATCTTGCTAT
>JADLBI010000197.1 GCA_020847775.1 Opitutaceae bacterium | reverse complement strand
TGGCGGCCGAAGGCGTCGTCATGTCGGAACTCGACGCCATAAGTGGCGGCGTGGCGCTCCCAAGTGGTGGTGTTGCGCAGATCGAAGCCGTAGCTCGTGAAATCCCCTTGGCCGTAGAGCGCCTTGGTGGTGTTGCGGCGGTTGAGGAAATCGTTGGCGGTCCAATAGACGGTGGCACGCGCGTCCACGCGGTCGTCGTCAGGGTTGAAGCGGTGGTTGTAGGTGAGCGTTTCGCGGTTGAGATCGTGATCGGAGAGAATGTAGGTGCCGGTGAAGTTCACGAAGTTGGGGCGTTCGTAGTAGGTGCCGGTGTCGTGGACGCGCTCGTAGGCGAGGCTGGCCTCATGCGCGCCGAAGCGGCCGTTGAGCTTGGCATAGCCGCGAGTGTGATCGAAGGCGGTCGGGATGACGATGTGGCCATTACCGTCCTCGTAATCATCGCCGCTTTGCCGCGAGTAACCGACGACGAGGCCGGTCTGATCGCTGAGCTTGCCGTAGAGCGAGGCGGTGCCGCGCCAGGAATTGTCGCCGTTGGCGGCGTAGGTGGCGCGAGTCGAGAGGCCGAAGCGTTGGCCGGGCACGAGCAGATCGAAGGCGTCCTTGGTGGTGACGGCGAGCGCGCCGGTGAGTGCGCCGGCCCCAGCAGTGGCGGCGCCTGCGCCGGCGTCGAGCTGGATACTTTTGATGAAATCGGGCTCGAGTTGGAGCCGGCCTTGGTGGTGGTAGAGCTCGCCGGCCTGCGGAGCGCCGTCGAGCGTCACATTGAGCAGCACGTCCTCGAAGCCGCGGACGTAGATTTTCTGGGCCTGCGGGGCGCCGCCGCCGACCGCGAGGGTGGACTGGTTGGCGAAGAGTTGGGCGAGATCAACGGCGTTGGTGCGCGCGATTTCGTCCTGCCCGAGTAGAAAGTTGCCGGCTTCGCGTTCGGCGGTGATGACGAACGGATCGAGCGCGACGGGCCGATCGGCGGACGTATCCGGCGCGGCTTGTGCGTGCATCGGGGTGGCCGCCGCGAATAGCAGGGCCGCCAGCGTGAGAAGGCGGGTTGGTTGGATGTCAGACAATTTCATGATGACAAAAAACGAAGAATGGGAGTGTCGGCGCACGTAAGAGTTTTCATCTGCCGCCAGCCTGGGGCACGGCCGGTGATTTTGTTTGTTTGAACTGCGGCTTTCTTCAGAAACCCGAGGTGGACGGCTCCAGGGAACGAATGGCGGCAGATGAAAAAGGTTTAGGTCTCCGCCCATTGGCGGAGGAGATTATGATAGACTCCGGTGAGCTGCACGACGCCGGGGTGGCCGGGCGAATCGGCGGCGACGCGCTGGATGCCCACGTCCATCTCGAACAGGATCGCGCGGCGGGCGTCGTCGCGAATCATGCTTTGGAGCCAGAAGAAGGAACAGAGGCGCGCGCCGCGCGTGACGGGTGTGACGCTGTGCAGGCTGGTCGAAGGGTAGAGCACCATGTGACCGGCGGGCAGCTTGACGGACTTGGTGCCGTAGGTGTCCTCGATGATGAGTTCACCGCCGTCGTATTCCTCGGGCTCGGCGAAGAAAAACGTGCAGGACAAGTCGGTGCGGATGCGGCGGCCGTCGGGCATCGTGCGAATCGAGCCGTCCACATGCGTGCCGAAGGTTTGCCCGCCGGAATAGCGGTTGAACATCGGCGGGAGGATGTGGAGCGGCAGCGCGGCGGAGACGAACAGCGGATTCTTCTGCAATGCGGCGACGAGCTGCGCGCCGACTTCGCGAGCGACGGGATCATCCACCGCGAGCTGCTGGTTGTCCTTCACCCGCGCGCCCTGGTGGCCCGCGGTGGCGCGGCCGTCGATCCAGGACGCGCCTTCAATCTTGGCGCGGGCGGCGGCGAGCGCGGCACCGGTGAGAACATCAGGAATGGCGAGGATCATGACGGCGTGTTGATCAGAAGGTGAAGCGGGCCGACAGGATGACCTGGCGGGCCTGGCCGGGGATGTGGTGGCCGCCGCCGATGCGATCGATGTATTCCTCGTCGAGCAGGTTGGTCGCGTTGAGCTGGAGGCTGATGCGGTCGTTGATCGGGTAGGCGAGCATCGCGTTGTAGAGCCAGTAGGAAGGCACGCTCTCGGCATTGACGGCGGTGTTGCGGAACACGCTGTCCATGTATTGCGCGCCGCCACCGAGGGTGAGGCCGAAGGGCAGGCGGTAGGTCGTCCAGAGATTGAACGTAGCCTTGGGCGTGAGACCGAATTCCTGACCGGCGAGGCCGGCGGTGTTGGACGAAACGATCTCGCTGTCCATGAGCGCGAGGCCGGCGAAGAGCGTCCACTCGCGGGTGAGATTGCCGGCGATGCTGAACTCGGCACCGTCAACGCGCTCCTTGCCTTCCAACACGGTCGGCGGATCGTTCGGATTCACGCCGGGCGTGCGGGCGTTGGTCTTTTCGGTGCGGAAGAGCGCGAAGGTGAAGGCGAGTCGGTCCTCAAACGCGCTCCATTTGGTGCCGACTTCGTAGCTGTCGGTTTTTTCCGGATCGAGCGCGACGGTCGTAGCCGAGAGGCTGAGCGTTTCGTTGGAGGGATTGAAGGAGCTGGCGTAGCCGACGTAGATGCTGGACTTCTCGGTCGGCTTGTAAGTGGCACCGGCGCGGGTGCTGAAGACATCGTCCTTGCGGTGGAAAGGCGTGGCGAGGCCGGCGGCGTCCACCGATTTGTAATCGGCGTCGAGGATGTCGTAGCGCGCCCCGACATTCAACTGCCAGCGCTGGCCGGCGAAGATGTTGTCGAAGAGGTAAAGCGCGACGGAGTCCGTCTTGCCCTGCGTGTAGGCGCCGTTGCGCGTGATGTTGCCGTTGTAGGGATCGTTTGGATTCGGCGCGTAAACATCGGTCGTGGGGAGCACGGTGGCGGGATCTTCCACCCGCGTGTAGTTGGTTTGCTCCTCCGCGCTGAACTCCACGCCGGCGGCGATGGCGTGATTGGTATTACCGAGCATCAGGTCGAGATCGACGTGGGTTTGGTTGGCGAGAATCTCGTCTTCTTGATCGCGCGACTTCCAATCGGAGCGGCGGATGACGGTGGTGCTGCCCGAGTTGAAACGCGGGGAGGTGATGACCGAGTCGCGATAGGTGCTGCCGAAGCGGGTGAGGTTGCGGATGGCGAAACCTTTGCCGTTGTCGTGCTCGACAATCGCGGTGAGGAGATCCTGCTCGATCTTTTCGTAGTCGCGGGCCTTCAAACCATACCAGTTGGAAGACGGCACAGCCGGATCGTAGCTGTAGACCTGCCGCGGCATACCGTAATCGGGAATGTTATCCTGTTCGAGGCGTTGCCACGAGAAGATGAGCTTGGTGGGCTTGCCGAGGCCGAGCGCGAATGACGGGGCGACGCCCCAGCTCGTGTTTTCCACGACATCGCGGCCGGGCATCCCGGCATCAGTCACCATGAGGTTGACGCGCACGGCTTTGTCGGCGTCGAGCGGCTGATTGATGTCGGCGGTGGCGCGGGTGTAATCGTCCGTGCCGATCGCGGCCGTGGCCGTGCGGCTGGCGACGAGTTGCGGCGTCTTGCTGACGAGATTGACCGAGCCGCCGGTAGAACCGCGGCCCGCCGTGGAAGAGGAGGGACCTTTGGAAACTTCAACCTGTTCGAGATTGAAGCTGTCGCGCGAGTAACCACCGAGATCGCGCACGCCATCCACAAACATGTCGGTGCGCGCGCTGAAGCCGCGGATGGTCATTTGGTCGCCGGCGGGGGTGCCGCCTTCACCAGCTTGAAACGTGATACCGGGGGAATTGCGCAGAATGTCGCGCAGGCTGGTGACGGCTTGCTGGTCGAAAATCTCCTTCGGAATGACCGTGATGGTCTGCGGCGTGTCGATCAACGGTGTGCTGAACTTGGGCGCGGCCAAGGTTTGCTCCTTGCTGTCCTTGACCTCGACCTTGGGCAGGACGGTGGGGGTTTCGTTCTCCACCGCATAGTCTTCGGCGAAAAGGGAAGTGGCACCACCGGATATCAGCAGGGCGGTTAGGGCGGCGGCGCGCGTGGCGACAGCACGGTTCAATTCGTTATACGAGGGATTGAGTTTTCGCTGCATCACAAAAATGAGAACAGGTCTCAGATGGATAAGGGGTCTTGCCCCGTCAATAGTAAATGAGAAAAAATCTCAGTCTCAATAGTGAAGTCTATTGACGTTCCTGAGGACCAAGGTGTTAAGTCAAGGGATGGCCGATCCATTGGCGATAAATCTCAACGACCGCAGCTATGTGATTCACTTGGGCGCGGAGCTGAGCGGGGAAATCCGCGCTGAGGTGGCGGCCTTGGTTGGCACTGGGCGAAGGGTGGTGGTGATCACCGATGTGAATTTGGCGCACGCACAGTCGGAGTTTTTGGAGCGGGCCTTCGGCGACGCGCCGCGAATGGTCCTGGCCGCGGGCGAAGGCACCAAGTCGCTCGCGGCATTGGGCGAGGCGTGGGATTTTCTCGCGGCGCAGCGCTTGGATCGTGGCGGAGTGATTTTCGCCGCGGGGGGCGGAGTGATCGGCGACTTGGCGGGTTTTGTCGCGGCGTCGTGGTTGCGCGGTGTGGAGTTTTACCAAGTGCCGACGACGCTGCTGGCGATGGTGGACAGCTCGGTCGGGGGGAAGACGGGGATAAACATTGCCGCTGGTAAGAATCTCGTCGGCGCGTTTCACCAACCTCGGGCAGTGTATATCGCGACGGATCTGCTGCGCAGCCTGCCGACACGCGAGTTTGCCGCCGGCATGGCGGAGGTCGTAAAATACGGACTGCTCGGTGACGCGGAGCTATTCGCGCGATTGGCGGAATCGCCGCTCACGGTGGAGAGCGCGGACCTGCCGCAGGTCATCAAACGCTGCTGCGCGATCTAGGCGGAGATCGTCCAAGCCGATGAATTTGAGACCGCCCCGACGGGCGGGCGCGCGCTGTTGAACCTTGGCCATACTTTTGGCCACGCGATCGAGCAGGTCGCCGGTTATGGGGTTTACCTGCACGGCGAGGCGGTCGCGATCGGGCTGGCGGCGGCGGCGCGGCTTTCGCACAAGCTCGATCATCTCTCCACAACGGAAGTGGCGCGCATCGAGGCGGTGCTTCGAGCGCATCAGCTGCCAGTGCGGCTACAGGAGCCGTTGGCAGTGGATGAACTGATGGCGGCGGTGGCGCGGGACAAGAAGGTGCGCGCCGGTCTGCCGCGTTATGTGGTGCTGAAGGCGTTGGGGCAGGCGGTGACGCGCGACGGCATCGAGCCCGCGCTGGCCCGGGAGTGTTTCGCCGCGGTCGGCGCCATGTAATTTTGGGGTTTCGATTTCGGATTTTTAACCTATATTCGCACTGTACAACCAATCCCCAATCGAGATCCTGTAATCGGAAAATCCACATGGCCGCCATCGACGAAGGCATCGTTCGGGAGTATTTCGAGCAGAATGGATTTTTAGTGCGCCAGATGCGCAAGTATCAGGTGCAGGCGCGGCGCAAGACGAACGACGAGGAGATTGATCTGCTGGTTTATAATCCCGCGTGGCGGCGTGGTGTGCGCAAACCCGAGTTTTTCTTGTTTTCGAACGAGCTGCGGTTCATCCAGCGCGCGGTCGTGGCGGTGAAGCCCTGGCACACGGATGTGTTTTCCCCGGGCATGTTGAAGAGCAGCCCGGAGATTTTTCGGTTCTTGGAGGAGAATGTGCTCAAGGAGGCCACGCGGTTTTTCCCCGAGGACT
>JADLBI010000196.1 GCA_020847775.1 Opitutaceae bacterium | reverse complement strand
CGTGCTCGGTCTAATCGGCATGGCGGTATTCTGATCATCTCTCCGCGTCCTAGCATGTCCGACTCCCAACGCCCGTTCCTCCCATCTCTCTTTTGGTGCGCCTCCGCCGTCTTGGCGGCCGGATGTGTTATCCTCGGGTATCTCGTAATTCAGCTTCGGGCGGAAAATAGTTTGCTGACGCACCAAACCCGTTTGGCGGAATTGCAGCTGCATGGTCTCGAGGTTCAAATCGCCTCCACTCAGATTATCGACCAAGCCGAACTCCGTACCCATTCGGCCCTCAGCTCGCTCCAACTGCGCGTCCTTCATCCCACCCCCGGCGCACCGCAAAACGCCATAGCGATAACAATTTGGCGACCCGGCAATGACGAGGCCCTGATTTTCGCAAAATCTCTGCCGCCAGTGCCCACCGGAGATAACTATCTGCTCTGGGTTCTGAACCCCGACGGCACCAAACGCGTCGCCGTCACTTCGTTTAAAACCAACCCGGCTACGGAACGAGCTCCCCACCTTTTCACGCTCCCTCCTGATTTTCCCACCGATCATGGCACCCTGCGGTTCGGTCTTTTCGTCTCGGGCAATCCGCCCGCAGGATCTGCCGCGCGCCCCCTATTAATCAGCGACTGAACGGGGCACCTGCGCATATTCTGCTATTTCGAGTCGCGCCCGTTATGCCGTTGTCTTCACATCGGCTATACACATCGTCCGCCAGAGATGAAAGCTGCGGAACTCTCCCCTCGCGAACGCATGCTCGCTGCAATCAATCGGCAACCGGTGGATCGTATCCCCACCGACATTTGGGCGACCAATGAAGTGTGGCAAAAACTCCGGCAGCACTTCGGTCCGGGAGTTGATGTCATGGATGCGCTGCAGATCGACGGGATGATCTCGATCGATCCGATTTATATCGGTCCATCACTGCCGGTTCTGCCTGCTGGTGAGACCATTGATTATTGGGGCATACGCACGAAAACCGTGGCGCACGAAGGTGGCACCTACGATGAACTAGCGTTTAACCCACTGTCGGCAGCGAAGACGATCGCTGACCTCGATCACTACGCATGGCCGCGGACAGAATGGTTCGACTACTCCCATATGCGGGATGCCGCGCAAAAGGCCCGGGAAAAGCGCCTCGTGCATTGCGGCTACATGGCCCCGTTTTTCTTCCACAACTTACTGCGCGGCCTTGAGCTCTCCATGGAGGACATCCTCCTCGAGCCGGAATTGACCCACGAAATTGTCCGACGGATCAGCGATTTTTTCTACGCGCACCATCGCAAGATGTTCGAGGCGTGCGACGGATTGATTGATCTCGCACAGGTCACCGACGACTTGGGGAGCCAGACCGGGCCATTGATCAGCATGGCTTCCTATCGGGAATTCTACGCGCCGCAGCACAAGCGATTCATCGACCTCAGCCACGAGTTCGGCATCAAGGTCATGCATCACGACGACGGCAGTTGCCGACCTTTTCTGCCGCTGCTGGTCGAGATGGGCATTGATGTGCTCAACCCCGTCCAGTGGAACTGCCCCGGGATGGACCTGCGCGAATTAAAGGCCGAGTTCGGTAATCGCATCTGTTTCCATGGAGGCATAGAGAACCAGCGAATTTTGCCCTTCGGCACACCCGGGGAGGTGCGCGCCGAGGTGCGGCATTGCATCGATGAACTCGCCAGCGATGGCACCGGCTACATTCTAGCCCCTTGCCACAACATCCAAGTCGTCTCGCCGGTGGAAAATATTCTGGCGATGTATGATGAGGCGCAACGCTATGGCGCATCGGTTGCGTGCGGTTAAAATCTATTCTCGACGCCATTCCCTCTGCCGGGGAAACTCTGGCCCATGATCATCAAACCCAAGGTTCGTGGTTTTGTCTGCGTCACCGCCCACCCCGATGGTTGCGCTGCGCACATCCAAGAGTGGATTGATTACGTCAAAGCCCAGTCGCCGATTCAATCGGGCCCCAAGAAAGTTTTGGTCATTGGCTCCTCCACCGGCTACGGCCTCGCCTCGCGCATCTCCGCCGCCTTCGGCTCCGGCGCCGCCACGCTGGGCGTATTTTTTGACCGCCCATCCGAAGAGGGCCGCCCCGCCACCCCCGGTTGGTATAACACCATCGCCTTCACCAAGGCCGCGCGCAGCGCCGGGCTCTACGCCAAAAACATCATGGGCGATGCGTTTTCCGACGATATCAAGCGTCAGGTGATGGAAACAATCAAAGCCGACCTCGGCCAAGTCGATCTCGTCATATATTCCCTCGCCTCGCCGCGTCGCACCCATCCGCGCACCGGCGCCGTGCACAAATCCTGCCTCAAGCCCGTCGGCGCGGCCTACACCAATAAGACGGTCGACACCGACAAGGGCATCGTCAGCGAAATCACCATCGAACCCGCCGCACCAGAAGAAATCGCTGACACCGTCGCGGTGATGGGCGGTGACGACTGGGAACTGTGGATGGACGCACTCACCACCGCCGGGTGGCTTGCTCCCGGCACCCAGTCCGTCGCCTACTCCTATATCGGCCCGGAAGTCACTTGGGCCATTTACAAGAACGGCACCATCGGCCTAGCCAAAAATGATCTCGAACGCGCCGCCAAGTCCATCGACTCCAAACTCAAAACCAACGGCGGCCGGGCGTTCATCTCCGTAAACAAAGCGCTCGTCACCCAGGCCAGCTCGGCCATCCCGGTCGTGCCACTCTACATCTCGATTCTCTATAAGATCATGAAAGCGGCCGGCACTCACGAAGGCTGCATCGAACAAATGCACCGCCTGTTCGCCACGCAGATGTATAATGGTCACACCCCCAAGTTCGACGACGCTGGTCGCGCTCGTGTGGACGATTGGGAAATGCGCCCTGAAATCCAAGACGCCGTCGCGCGCATCTGGCCCAGTGTCACCACGGAAAATCTCGATGCCGAAACCGACATCGCGGGTTACCGCGAAGAGTTTCTCAAACTCTTCGGCTTCGGCGTGAAGGGCGTCAATTACGACGCTGACGCCGAGCCCCACGTGCCGTTGATCTAAACTCACTTACTCGGCGGGGCCAGGTGGCCCCGCTTTTTTATGCGCGCCGTCATCCAACGCGTCTCCTCCGCCAGCGTCGTCATCCATGAGGCGACGAAAGCCCAAATCGGCCCCGGCTTACTCATTCTGCTCGGGGTGGCGGAAGGCGACACCGCAGCGGACGTTGCTTGGCTTGCCGCCAAAACCGCTGCATTGCGCATTTTCCCCGACGCAGAAGGCCGCATGAATCGCTCGGTCGTGGACACGGGCGGCGAGGTCATGGTCATCAGCCAGTTCACGCTCATCGCCAGCACGCGCAAGGGCACACGTCCATCATTCAATGACGCCGCCAAACCCGAGATTGCGGTCCCGCTCTATGAATCATTCGTCACGACGCTGGCCCAAATCCTCGGCCGTCCCGTGGCTACCGGTGAATTCGGCGCGGACATGCAAGTGAGCCTGGTGAACGACGGCCCGGTCACGCTCGTCATCGACTCGCGCCAACGCGAGTGACCGGCTCAATCTGCGCCGCCGGGCACCGTGAGTGATTGGCCGTTGTCCTTTGCCCCGAGTTGCAAAATGAAGGGCGCGGCCGCCTTTGCCCACTCCGCGGCCTTGGGATACGCGCCCGCGCCGTCCGACCAGCACGCGCGCAGCATGTCCGTGTCGATCACGCCCGGATTCAACGGCACCGCCGCCATGCCATCGGGCAATTCCTCGGCCAGCGCCTTGGTCATGCCTTCGATGCCCCACTTGGACATGCAATACGGCGCGACCTCCGGCGAAACCGAGCGGCCCCAACCAGAGCTGAGGTTCACGATCACCCCGTGTTTCGCCTCCACCATCGGCGGCGCGAAACGGCGGATGACGTTGGCCACACCGCGCAAATTCACATCCACGAGCTTCGTGAATTCCGCATCGCTCTGCTCCCACAAAGGCGCGGGGCGGTTCATCATTGCGGCGTTGTTGATCAGCAAATCCGGTGGCCCATAGCTGCCCAAAACATCCACCGACCACAGGGCGACCTTGTTGTCCAACGCCACATCAACCACCGCAAAGTGGTGCTGCGGATGGTCAAGGCGCAGATCGAAAATCTCCGGCCCAGAACGACCACAGCCGATCACCGTGTGCCCCTCGGTCATCCAAACCTCCGCCAGCGCACGGCCTAGTCCCTTCGTCACGCCAGTGATGACAATCTTCATCGCCTACTTGCGGGTCTGCATTACGACCTTGTTCAGGCCGAGGCGGCGGCAGGTGTCCCAGACTTGGGTCACGACGCCGAAGTGACTGGTTTCGTCGGCCCGCACGAGAATCGGCGTGTCCTTGTTCGCCCGCTTCACCTCTTGCAGCATGTTCTCAAGGTTCGCGACACTGGTGCGGCGGCCGTTGAAGGAAACGTTGCCATCCTTGTCGATGCCGATCTCCACCTTGCCCTCGAACTGGTTTTGGCCGGAGGTCGAAACCTTCGGCACCGTGATATTCAGCGTCGAGGCAGACTTGAACTGCATCGTCACAAACGCGAAGAACACGAGCATGACGAGCACGTCGATCAACGGCACGAGATTCATCTCGGGCCGCTTGCGGCGGCGGGGGGCGAGCGAAGAGCTCATGATTGCTTCGCGCGCTTGAGGATGCGTTCCAGCAGCACGTCGAGTTGCGCCGCGTAGTTTTCCACCCGACGCTGCAACCAGCCCGCGCCGACCAGCGCCGGGAT
>JADLBI010000195.1 GCA_020847775.1 Opitutaceae bacterium | reverse complement strand
TAGGAATTTTCCGGGACCATGGAAGCGACGCGTTCGAAGGACTTGCGGCCGCGCTCCCAATCGGAGCCGTCCACCCCGAGCACGGAGTAATAGAGGCCGTCGAGGAAGACCGCGAAGGGGTTGACGTAGTCGCCGTAGGGCTGCATCGGCGCGATCGATTGCGCGAGGGCGGCGTCCAAGGCGGGGCCGGCCTGCGGATCGCTCATGGCGCGAGAGGTGTCGTAGGAAGCGGACTGGCCTTTTTCATCCTTCAGCTCGCCGCGGCTGGCGGCGGCGGCTTCTTCTTGGGCCTCGGCGATGCGCTGCTCGTTGGCGGCCACGGCGTCGCGTTGGCGTTCCAGCGAGCGGTTGAGCTCGACCCGGGCCTTGTCCTTGTCGCCTAGGGCGAGATAGCTGAGCGCCTTGTAGGCGTTCATCATGACCTTGTCGTAGGATCGACCGCGATAGGGGACGGTGGCCTGATTGGTCAGCGCGGCGCCCATTTCGCTGCCCATTTTAACTTTGGCCTGTTCTTCCCACTCGTTGATCTTGGTCTCGGCGGCATCAAAGGCGGCGATGGACCGTTGAAAATAGAACGCGTGGATCTCGGCCGGGGTCGGAGCGGCGGGGACCACCGGGGCGGCGGCCTCGCCTTCGGGCGCTGGGGCGGCGGGCTCGGCGGGCGCCGGCGCCGGGGGCGGCGGCGCCGGGGGCGGCGGCACGGCGGTCGCATCAGCCAGACCAGCGGTCAGGAGCGTGGCGCCTTGTTCCAAGCGGAACAGGAGTTCGTCCTTCTTCCCTTCGTTGGCCGCGACCTTGCGGTCGATCTGAGCAATGGCCTCACCAATGCTGCCCGTACGGGTGGCTTGGGTGAAGTCGGCGGTTTGGGTGGTGTAGGTCTGGCAGCCGGCCAAGATGAACAGGGCGGTGCTGGCGGCGAACGCCCGGCTCAAAAACGCGGGGCGGCTGGTGGTGGTGGGTTGGGCTGGATTCATACGAAGACAGGTATGCTTGGAGCGGGAGTGGAGCAGTGGGGGTTATTCCTCTTCAGTGCCATCAACGTCGGAGAGCAGGCGTACAACGGCACCGCGGTCAATGCCCAGATCTTCGAGAATCTTGGCTTGGGAGGATTGCGGGGTGACGCGCACGATCTGCACTTTGCCGACATAGACCTCCTCGGTGATGGTTTCGCCGGTATCGGGATCGGTGAGCGGTTCGCCTTGGGCCAGAACTTCCCAGACTTGGCCGACCTTAACCCCGGCTTGGTCGTTGCGGTTGATGGTCACGATCTGGTCGCGCTTGGCGAGGATGCGGGCGGGATAAATGAAATCCGTCGCGCGCAGGACGAGTTTTTCCGCGAGTTCGCGAGTGGCTTGGTTGACCAAGTCGTCGCTGGCCTCGCCCACGCGGGAGGTGGTGCTGGCCGAGCGGGATTCGGAATCGCGGACCGTGACGTTGATATTGGCGGTGCCGACGGCCTTGCCAGTGGCGCCTTCGGTGACCTTGGCGACGGCGGAGACCTCCACCGCGCGCTGCATCATGGTCTTGCCGAGCGAGGCGAAGTGGCGGGTCTCCTGTCGGTCGTTGAAGCTGTCCACCCGGATGGTGAGCACGTAATCCACCTTGTTAAAGATGAACGTGTCGCCAGTGGCGCCAGCCTCCTCGAGCAGCGCGTCGGAGTCCGAACGATCATACACGTCGAACCGGCGGCTGTTGACGAGGCGGTCATAGACCTGCGAATCGAGTCCTTGCAGGACTTGGTCGATGGAGAGCGAGACGCCCTGGTCGGCCATGCGTTTGGCCACGGCGTCGGTCGCGCGGATTTTGGTGACAACAATACTTTTCTTGCCCTGCGCCGAGGCGAAGGGCACGGCCGCCATGGCGAGCACGGCCAAGAGGAGGGAGATGCGTCCGAGTTTCATGATGATAATGGGTTGCGGGCGTGCGCGGGGAGCGCGGCTTAGAATATCGATTTGTTGGTGATCTGGGGTGCGTCCTTGGTGTCCACCTTGTAGCCGCTTTGGCGCAGCATCTGGGCTTGGCCTTTTAACACCTCGACTTGGGCGTCGGTGAGTTTGGCCTGGTCTTTCAAGGCGTTGATGAACGCGGTGAGTTCCTGCCAGCGGGCCAAGCCCTCGGGCGTCATCTGCATCGCGACGGTGATGGTCTGCCCCTCCACCGCGTTGATGGTGCGCTCCCAGGTCTTATAGCCGGTGCGGGTGAGGCGTAGTTTGCTTAGGCCGGGTTTGACCTGCACCGTGCCGGGCGCGGAGCCCACGGCGACGCCGTCTATCTCAACGGTGACATCGAGCGGGGCCACGGCGAGTTTGCCATCCTGCACCGACACGGTGTTGCCCGGGCCGATCTGCACGTCGGGGACGTAGAGGTCGGCGGTTTCGACCTTCAGGGTGATGTTGACCGGAGCGGCCTTGGCCTTCGGCGCGGCGATGCGATTTTGCGCGACCTTGGCGCGCAGCGCGCTGGCGATCTGAGTCGTGACGTCGTCCATCAAATCGGCGAGGACGGGCTCCATATCGGGATCGAGAAACGCCACCGCCACGGTGGTCTTCTTGGTCGCGGCGGCCTGGGTGCCGGGCGCGGCGCTCGCGCTGTATTGATAAATGTCGCCGAGCAAATCGGCGCGCTGGGCGTAGCTGATTTGCAGGCCGGACTTGAGCCGCTGCTCGACGCTCTTGCCGCCTTGCGTCACCACGCCGAAAGCATAGTTGCCGGCGTTGTGCAGGGCAACGACCTGACCCTTGGCGTTAAACACCGGGCTGCCACTGGCGCCGCCGGTGGAGCTGAGATTGTGCTGCACCAGCAGACGGGAGGCGGACGTGCCGACCCCGCCGTTAAAATCGGTGACGGAGGTGACAATACCGGTCTGCATCGTGGCAACCGGGCTGTTGGGGTCGACCGCGGTCATGTTTTCCCCGACCGGGAAACCTAGGTAGGCCACACGGTAGCCGGAATCAATCCGTTGCAGCTCCGCAGCGGGGGCCACGGGAAACCATGAGGGGATCTGCCCGTCCACCTCCAGAATGCCGACGTCGTTGGACGGCATGCCCCGTTCGCTACCACCGTAACGGGGATGAGAAACCGCTTTGACGACTTTGAATCTCAGTTCGGGGTGCTTGTTGATCACCACGACCGACGAGCGGCCAGCGGCCAGCGCTTCGGCGGCGGGACCGGCCACATGCGCGTTGGTGGCAAAGGTATGCGGGCCCACGCCCCACGCCGTGCCGAAACTGGTGCCGCCATCCACTTGGGTCAGCACCACCCCGACCGCTTGCTGGTATTTTTGCGCGGCTTTCATCAGCGCTTCGTCGGCGTTGGCCGCTTCGGAACCGGGAGCGGCGGCGGGGGTGGAGGGATCGGGCGGCACCACCGTGAATCCTTGGTTGGAGTGCACTGTGTTTTGCTCGGTCTTCGTCGCCGTGGCCACGCCGCCGGTCAGTGAACCGCCGCCAGAGGCGTCGAGCACTTTATAACTGACGCGCAGGGTGTAGGTGTAGTTGGCCAGCTGCACACCGTAAGCGTTAACATTGCGCTTCTGTTTGGAGATGCTGGCGATCGAGGCTGAAAGGATGTAATCCGCCCCCATGCTCTGGGCGAGGCGCACGGCGGTGGACTGGTCTTCGAGCTGGCCGGAGAGCACGTCGCCGCTGTTGGCATTGTTTGGATCCAACCGCCCCGCGGCGTTAACGACCATCTCGCGGCTCATGAGGCTAAATCCGGCGTCGGACAACTTGGCCGAGAGCAAGTCTTCCAGCACGGGAACCTGGCCGTCGTAGGCGGCGCCGGCGCGGTTCGTCACAAAAATCGCGGTGTTGCGGGCGGACTGGGCTTCTTCCGCCGCCGTCAGCGACAGAACGGGCGCGCCCAACAGCAGCATCGCGACGATAGCTTTTAGTGGATTTGTCATGTGGGTTCGAGTCAAAGGGTTCTGGTGAATATAAACACGCCGACCTTGGCGAGGATAGTGAGGGGGTTGATAATACCGGGTGCTCGGTGGTCCACCCTAAACAGGTCGGAGCGCGCCGGCCGGCCGGTTATCTTTTCTGGGCTTGGTAGGCTTTTTGGTAGGCGTTTCGAATCGCGCTGTCAAAGGTGCTCTCCAACTGGGGATAAATCGCCATGGCGGCGGCCAGCGCCTCTTTGAAGCCGGAGGTGTTGCCGTGCTTCACCTGTAGATAGACCGCGTAATCATCCAGGTTGTTGAAGGACATCGACGAGGTGCTGCGCACGTATTTCTCGCCGCCCAACGCCGCCATCGCGCCCATTTCCTTGCCCTTCTTTTTCACCAAGCCCGAGGCCAGCCCGCCAAAAGGCACGCGCGCGGCCAACTGTTTACCCGCCTCCTCGCCGACCTTTTCGCCGACTGCGGCGCCGAGCTGCGTGCTTAACGATTTGGTCGCCCATTCCGTCAGCGCGCCCGTCTGGGTATAGGGCAGCACATATTTGCCTTTGGCGTTGGCCAGTGGCACCGGCGCAGTGATGTCCGCGACCTGGACGGTGCTGAACTTGGAGGTGATCTGCAGGATTTGGTTTAACACGATCTGGGCCTTAACCAGATCGGCAGCTGAGGTGGCGTGCAGAGCCGCGGGGGCAAACAAGACGGCGCAGGGTAGAATCAGGGACAGAAGGCGCTTCATGGGCTTAGGGGGCTGTGATTTACGTAACGCGGCCACGGGCCGCTTGACCCAAGGAGATTTCCCTACTCAACCGCACGGAGTCAACTCCAGCCTTTTGCATCTGACATATTTTGCATCTAAAATATAAATGCACGGTTCGGCGCAAAACCCCGGTTCGCCGCAAGCCCAGCCTTGACCCGCGCGAGAGGCCGCCTATTCATCCCGGCGTTCGCTTCTGTCGAAGCTCAACGGCCACCCTTAACCACGGACCCCATCATGACCTCTTCTGTCATTGCCCTCCCCTGCCTGTCCGTGGCGGCTGCCGGTCGCGCGTAATCTCCTCGCGCCATTCTTTCCGAAGACCAAGGCCGCCCGCGGGCGGCCTTTTGCTTGCGCCGATTTTCGGCCCGCCGCGTGCCCCCGTTGGCCGACGCGTTTTCACGACTCTTGTTCAATTTCAAATTTCCCATGACTCTCTCCTCGCTCGGCTGGAATGACGCCCTCGCGGCCGACTTCCAGCCCCTCTCTTCCCTTGATTGCCAGCCCGCCCGGGTCGTCTGCGCGCACAAACACGCGTGCGACGTGCTCACGCCCGCCGGGCTGTTTTCCGCCGAGTGCACCGGCCGCATGTTGCACGAAGCCTCCACCACCGCCGATCTACCCGTCGTGGGCGATTGGGTCGCGCTGCGCCTGCGGCCCGGTGAAGCGCGCGGCGACATCCACACCGTGCTGCCCCGGCGCACGCGGTTTTCCCGCCGCGCCGCCGGCACGCGCAACGAGGAGCAAATCGTCGCCGCCAACCTCGACACCGTGTTCCTCGTTTCGTCGCTCGACCAAAACTACAATCTGCGCCGCATCGAACGCTTCCTGCTGCTCGCGTGGGAAAGCGGGGCCGAACCCGTGGTCGTGCTCAACAAGGCCGATCTGCATCCCGACCCTGCCGCCGCCTGCGCCGAGGTCGCCGCGGTCGCGCCCGGCGTGCCGGTCGCGGTCTTGAGCGCGCTCGACGCCACCGGCCTCGACGCACTGGCGCCATGGCTCCTGCCTGGCCGCACGATCGCGCTGCTCGGCTCCTCCGGCGTCGGCAAATCCACGCTCACCAACCGCCTGCTCGGGGCCGATGCGCAACTCGTCTCCGACATCAGCAACGCCAACTACAAGGGCCGTCACACCACGACGCGTCGCGAGCTTCTCGTCGCGCCCTCCGGCGCGCTGGTGATCGACACGCCCGGCCTGCGCGAAATCCAGTTCTGGCAAAGCGACGCCGCCGCGGTGGACGAAACTTTCGCCGACATCGGGCCGCTCGCCGCCCGCTGCCGTTTTCACGATTGCCAGCACCACGGCGAACCCGGCTGCGCGATCGAGGCCGCGTTGGAAAGCGGCGAACTCGATGCGGCCCGTTGGCAAAGCTACCAAAAACTCCAACGCGAGCAGGCCTACGCCGCGCGCAAGGCCGACGCCGTGCTCGACCGCGCCGCGCGGCGGTCATGGAAGAAGCTCACCCAAGCCGCCCGCGCCCGCGCCAAATGGAAGATGGAGCCCTAGGGCGTTTTCAATCGAACCATAGCCACAAAGCACAAAAAATTTGTCAGCGAGGCGTCATCGATGCGCCTTTGTGATGGTTTGCCGCGATGATACGGCAATGACGCTGGGTCTTATACCAATTGCCCTTAGAATATAGATTTTGATTGGGTCATTTGAGTAGGGGCGGTTGCCCCCAACCGCCCGGTTCGCTCCCAAGGGACGGTTAAGGATAACCGTCCCTGCTTCCATGGCCTAGTCCAAAAGATTAGGGATTTTGGTCTTACCGTTTGCAGACACGCTCCAGCCGGGCGTTGACCTGCGCGGTCCGCCCGCGTTTTCTCGCTGCATGTTCACGATCATCGGCGGTGATGGCAAAGAATACGGCCCGGCCCCGGCCGCACAAATCCGCGCTTGGATCGGCGACGGCCGCGCCAACCTCGACACGCAAGCTCGCCGCGCGGGCGAAGATCAATGGCGACGTTTGGGTGAATTTCCCGAGTTCAACGAGGTCGCCGCCGCCGAGCCCCCGCCCCTCGAGACCACAGCCCCCGCCGCGGCCTCGGCGCCAGTCGCCGCCGCAACCCTCCCCGACATCACATCCCACGCGGCAGACCTGTTCGCGCGCTCGGGGAAAATCGACATCTTCGCCTGCCTCGACGCCGCTTTTAACCTGTGGAAGAAAAATCTGCTGCCGCTCGTCGGCGTCACGCTACTCGTCCTCGCCATCCAATTGGCGCTCGGGTTCATCCCCATCATCGGCAGCCTCGCGGGGCTGGTCCTCAACGGCGTGTTTTACGGCGGGCTCTATTACTATTACCTCGGTAAACTCCGCGGTGAACCGCGGGACATTGGTGACGCGTTCGCCGGCTTCTCCCGCGCCTCCACCTCGCTCATGGTTGGCAGCCTGCTCACGACTTTGCTGCTGGTCGGGATCATGATGCTCTTTGCCGGGCCGGCGTTCATTGCCATCGTCCAGGCGGGGCTCGAAGCCGGGCGCACCGGCGTGGAGCCGGAGATTCCGCCGCTCACCCCGCTCGCGCTCGCCGGCTGCTGCGTGGGCGGCCTGATCGTGTTTTATCTGTCGATCGCCTGGGCGTTTGTTTACGCGCTCGTCGTGGACCAACGCCTCGGCCCGTGGACCGCGATGGAGTTGTGCCGCCGCGTGGTCTCGAAACAATGGTTCCGCGTGTTCTTCATTTTGCTGATGGGTGGCATTCTCGCGATGCTGGGCTTTTTCGGTCTCGTCGTCGGCATCGTCTTTACCCTGCCCCTGGCGTTCGCGGCCATCACCTGCGCCTACGAAGCGCTGTTCAACCCGCCGCCCAAGGCTTGACGCATCCGGCACTGGCCCGCGCGATCGCCAAATCCGGCAAATCGCGCATGGGTGTCGTCCCTCGAAGCTCAGCAGGGGGCGGTTGTCCCCAGCCGCCCAGTTCGCGGCCGCTCCCAAGGACGGTTAAGGATAACCGTCCCTACCATTACTTCTATGGCATAGTCCAAAAGATTAGGGCCGTTGGAATTAGTCATCAATGGATGCCCCATGAAGCAGGGCTTGCAGCCCACACGCCCGCCATGCAGCGTCCAACCGTTCTTTTTAGGGCCTATAGCTCAACGGTTAGAGCAGAGGACTTTCACGGGTCGGCGCCGGGGAAACCCGGCGCTAGTCAGGTGTAAATTCGGTGGACGGCCTGTTCGCGCAACGCGAGCGACCCAACGCCGAGCCAAGCCCGCGCGAAAGCGCGGTAAGGTGTAGAGGCCATAATCACCCACCTAAGCCGGCAACGGGATGGTGAAGGCATGGTCCAGACCACGCACGGCTTTCAGCCGGCGGCGAAAGCTGAAGTGGTAAGCATAATCCTTTGGTTCTGGGTTCGAATCCCAGTGGGCCCACCATTTCACCTGAGCTTTTAGTGGCGTTATTGTCGAGCTACCCATCAATTGGCCGTAAAGGCCACTTGATGCGTCCAGATACGATTTGGCCAGCTGATGCGTCCGCGTTTCACAAGCCCCCTATCGTGAGGGAAATAAACTGGCTACAGGCACCTTCAATGCAGCGGCAATCGCTAGCATTTCGACGTCTGTAACCTTTCTGTTGCCGCACTCGATTCGAAGCAGCGTAGTACGGTCCATTCGAAGCCCGCGAATCTCAAGTCGCGCTACTAGATCTTCCTGTGTTACTCGCGGCCTAGCAGCTAATCTCAGTCTTCGAATTTCTGCCCCAACTACATTTTTCTGAGATTTACGGCGCTTTGTTTTCACCAATGTGCGATTTTTGCACATTGACAGTAACCTAAGATTTCGTCGTAAATGTGCAGTTATCTCACATTCGACTAAGAATTAGTTTAATCTGTAGAGATAATCGCGCTCTCCTAGATCCACCCCGAAACTAACCTCAAAGGGCTTTTCAAATCGCAAGATTAGCAACCCCAAGGAGTGCACATTGCTAGCTAACTTGACCTCAACATCACCAGCCTGAGCACCTCAGGATCAGACTAGCGGCCTGTTTGGCTGACCCAGCGAGAATGTCATACGCGAACTTCGCAGTTCCTCGCCCAGCATAGCCAGCCGTCCTCGATTTCGGAAGAGGGTTACTCGATGAATGCCGCGCAAGTGCGCCATTCCACTGTTTTCCCGTACGGCCTCTCGCGCGACCGCTGCTCGCTTCTTATCCCATGTCGATGCCCCGCAGCTTGCCAGCACACCAGCGATCCATCGCCAGTCCGAGTCACTAAGCTTTCGTCTAACCAAACTTGGTGGCGCCCCTCTAGCGCGAGCAGCCACTAAACGTTCGGCCCAGATTCGGTGCCACTCCGCAATACTCGTTACTTTCAGCCAGTTGTGGCGAGTCTGCCTCGAAATACCTAACTGATCCGCCAACACTCGTGATGCTTCTTCACCTTTCTGATGGGCCTGGAGCACCATCGCTCGTGCAACCGTCATGAAATCGATTCTCCCGCGATCCTCCAAAATCCCCTGAATTGTCGCGGCGACACTAGACACCTCCACCTCTCTCGGCTGTTCGGAAACCATGAGGTCGATACAGGCCCAAATGTCAAATATCGCAACAACAACAAACACCCCGCTGCCCTTTAAGGTAATTTTCCACCCATTGCGGCTCACCCCCTTTTGACACAACCCGCCCGATAACCCCGCGATCTGTAACAGTGCTTGAACACAATCAATGCATGAAAACTACACGCTACTTCCCATCCGAAAAAACCTTCATGGTCTGGGCTGCTAGAAACAATCTACGCCCCAAAACAATCGCAGCCATTCGACGCTTGCGTGAGCAAAATCCTAGCCGCCGTCCTAATGGCAGAAATAACGTTAAGGGCTTCTACTCAAGCACTAAGATGGGCATCGCCATACATTTTGAGAGCCATACTAACGAATTTCCAACCATAATAGAATTCGAATACGATCCGACGGTCGGCGAATACTATTCCCAGACTGGTCAACTAAAACTCACCTACCCGGATCGCTCAGGCAAAACTACTGGTTGTCTCCACACTCCTGACCTTTTCCGCATTACCGATTCCGGTGCCGGTTGGGTAGAATGTAAAACCGAGGAGAAGCTGCGAGAGCTCTCGCAGAAGATGCCGCATCGCTACGTCCGTGCTGACGATGGTTCTTGGTCTTGCCCGCCAGCTATCGATGCAGCGCTCAAGCTCGGGCTAACATATGAAATTCGCACACGCGTCGACCAGTCCAAGAGGTTCCTCGTTCGGAACCTTACCTTCCTAGATGACTATTTTCGACGATCCTATCCACAGCCAGACGCAAAGACCACGGACATTGTTTTGACCGCCGTGAGCAAGAATCAAGGTGCGCCGCTCGCCGAATTGCTACGCCAACTTGAGAACAAGGTGACCCCCGATGACCTCTACTTCTTCATCGCGCAGGGCACTATCTATGCCGACCTAACCAAATATCTCTTAATTCAGCCCCACAAGCTACTCGTCTTCTCGGACTCGGAGATGTCTCAGATTCATGAAGCCTCCCGCCTAATCGGTCCCCGAACTAATGCCCGGTTACAGGCCGTCCACATCGCGCCTACCGCGAAAGTCGTCATCAATGGTGCAGTCCATACCATTGTCGACGCAGACACACAGATTGTAGCATTGCGTTCTGATGACACGACCGAGCGCTCGCATTACAAGCGTGTAGATTTCGAACGGCTTACCGCAGAAGGGAGTATTGTCGGGTTCTCCCCACCGGATGCCACCACGCTAGAAATCGAACAGCGACTAGCGGAGGCGAGTACTACTGCGAAGCAAATCGCCGTCAATCGCTGGCAGATAATTCAACCATATCTCTCCCAGCGACGCGGACAGAAACTTCGTCGCCTAGAAAGAACCGAGCGACGCTGGCTCAAAAACTACCGGAAGTGCTATGAGCAATATGGCAATGGTTTCATCGGCTTGATACCCAAACCACGATCCGGGAACACCGAACCCAAACTCGATACCGAAGTGTATGAGCTGATGATGAAAATGATCACCACGCAGCTTGAATCAAAGAAAAGCCCGAGTTCGACGCACGTTTACGGTCAGTTGCGTCTCGCCTGCGAAGCCAAGGGCTTTGACTGCCCAAGCCTAAAAGCATTCCGGCGATGCGCTAAATCCCGCCCCATCGTTGAACGTGTGGGCAAGACACTCGGTCCACGTTCGGCTAAAAAGCTTCGCAAGTTTATTTTCTTTTTGGATACCACCACTGCGGTCCACGGGGATCGGCCCTGGGAAGTCGTCCACATCGATCACACTCAGCTAGACATCGAGCTAGTCTGCTCGGAAACCGGTATGAATTTGGGCCGTCCTTGGTTCACACTGATGGTAGACGCCTTCACGCGGCGCATTCTCGCCATATCGGTCTCCTTCTCGAATCCTAGCACCCTGTCGTGCATGCGAATAATTAGAGACTGTGTTCGGCGTCACAACCGGTTGCCACAAACCATCGTCGTCGACAACGGAAAGGAGTTCGAGAGCACCTACTTTGAGTCCCTTCTTGCGAACTTTTCAATTCACAAGAAGTCGCGTCCCTCGGGAAATCCTCGTTTCGGATCGGTATGCGAACGCTTATTTGGCACAATTAACTCTGAGTTCATCCTCAATTTAATTGGCAACACCAAGCACATGAAAAATGCGCGCTTGGTCACAAAATCGTTCGACCCAAAAAAGAGTGCAATCTGGACCCTCGAACAATTGACCGTGGCCTTGGCAGAATTCTGCTTCGAGATCTACGACACCACACCGCACCCTGCTCATACTCTCACCCCTCGTGATGCCTACCACAAGGGTATGCTATTGGGCGGCGAGCGTAATCACACCCTGATACCGTATAACACCACTTTCGAGACTCTTACGCTGCCCACCAATCAATCGGGCACGGCGAAGGTGCATAGCCAAAAAGGCATTCATCTAAACTATCTCGACTACTGGTGCGACAATTTCGTCTCTCCGAGAATTCACGGCACTAAGGTAAGCGTGCTATATGATCCCGACAACATCTCCATCGCTTACGCTTTTGTTGATGGCAAATGGCGCGAGTGTAGGTGCCGGAACGCATATCTGTTTCTTCAAAGCTCCGTCAGCTCCATCAAGGCAGCCGCGGACGAACTAAGAAAACGAAAATCCAATCACGCGAAGTCACGCAAACCCACGGCACGCCAAATTGCAGTCTTCATGAAAGAGAACGCTGAGCGTGAAGACATCCTGCTCGAACGCGCGCGGCGAGATGCTTCCGCAGCCGCACTGGGCGTATTATCTGGGGCTGTCGATATCACTCCGCCCAAGCACAAGCGTAAATCGGTGCAAAACAATGTCGCTGAGTTTCCCAGCGGTAACCCGGTCGAAGTCGAGAGCGTTCGTCCCCCCTTAGACGTGCCCAAGGACTGCATAGTCGTAACCGAGGACTAACATCATGTCTTATCTTGAACGCAAATCTATCAAAACCACGGAGGTCATGTTTCAAGCGCGCGACAAGCTCGAGAAGTGCCTCGTCGGACACCTTCGGTTTAGCGAGGCACTGGGACTCATCCGCAATCGAATCGATTTCCCCCTAGACTCGAATCTTTTGTTCATTGTTGGTCCCTCCGGTGTCGGGAAATCGCGTCTCATGGTGGCTACTCAAAAAATGGTGCTCCAAATGCATGCCGACGAGCTCAATGAAGACCGTTCGCGGCTTCCTTACGTGGCTTTTGATGTGCAAGCAACTAACGTAGGTAACTTTGCCTGGGGACCCTTCTACGTCGACTACCTAGAACAGCTCCAACTCCCCCTCGCACCGTCAAAGGAAATTCTGAAGGAACTTCCGCCCACACCACGTAATCATGGCCCACACAAAGCCGTCATGTCAGCCATTGCCCATCGTCGTCCATTAGTGACCTTGCTAGACGAGGCCAACCACCTTTGCCAGGTTTCGAACGCTCGGCTACTCCCGCAGCAATTAGACAAAATAAAGTCTATCGCTAACCGATCTCGGACACTGCACGTGATGTTCGGGACGTACGAGTTGGCTGCGCTGCTCGATGCGTCACCTCAACTTGCCCGACGAAGTAACACCTTCCACTTCTCGCGCTACCGCTGTGAAAGGCAGAGTGATCTTAATGCCTTCACTGAGATGATCAAAGGCTTTGGTTCCTGCGTGCCGCTACACCACACGCTAGATCTCAAATCGCGAGTCGAACTCATGTATGAAAAATCAATAGGCTGTACTGGCATCGTCAAAAATTGGCTGATGGCTGCTCTCGGGCACGCCTGCCGCAACAATCGTGACTTCATCACAGTTCAGGATCTCGAGGCCACTGCTATGCAAAACCAGAAACTTCGGCTCCTACTTTCCGAAGCGAAAGAAAAGGAATCTATTCTCGATAACTGCAGCAGCCAAAACGACTCGCTACGGGAAATGCTAAACTTTCCGTATATTGAGCAACCGGAGCTTCCGCTCAAAGAGTCTAAAAATCGAAATGCTTCACCCGGAACACCGAATCCGAGGTCGGACCCAACTGGCGGTGCCTTTCGAGACGGCGAGCCCGAGGCATGCGCGAGCTGATGCACACTCCCGAAATTCCTCCTCGGTCGTGGCTGTTTAGTGTGCCGCTTCTTGGTCGTGGCACTGGCCAAGTTGAAAGCTTGGCTAGTTTTGTCGCTCGGGTTGCGAAGGAGCACTTTCATCGACCATCTGGCTTGCTCCATCGTGGACTTGAATGGCACGCCGTGGGGAAGCCGGAAAACGTTGGACGCTGGCTCCGCGGAGCCAAGCAGCTTCGGATGGGTTGGGCAATTAATGGACATCGCAACGCAGAGAAGTGGATCGAGGTTCTGGAGGCACAAATGCTGACATCAAACCTGCAGGAAGCCACCATCTCAAGTTGGGCACATCTCTTCCCAAAGTTGCGTCTCCTTCGCCGCAACCATTGTTGGTGTCCGGAATGCCACAAAGAAGGAAATAAATATGATCGCCTAATGTGGTCCCTAGCGCCCGTTAAGGTATGTTCCTCCCACAAGGTCCGGCTTGTTCAGGCGTGTCCCTCATGCGGTAGCCATTTTGCGCCTCTCGAAGCCAGATCCCGCCCTGGAACTTGCCCAAAATGCGAGGCTTTCCTGTCCGACGTATTGCCCCTTCAATTACAGCCCGCTAGCACTTACGAACTGTGGGTGGCACATGAGATGGAACGCTTCCATGTAGCCATGCAGGAGGCGAATGCACCGAAGGCGCCAGCACCGATACCAGAGGTTTTGGAAGCATGCATGTCGGCCACAGGCATTCGCAACTGTTCTGAACTCGGTGAGAAACTCGGGGTAAGCCGAATTACAGCGTGGTATTGGCGTGCAGGTGCCGCAAAGCCTGACCTTGAAAACTACCTCCGTGTTGCCCGGGCTTTTGGTCTTTCATTGAATGACGTGGTTTTAGGACGGGTCCCAACCTCCATCGTATCCATCGCTTTAGAGCCAAAACACCAAATTCCTCGGCGCCGCGCCCGTCTCTTTCAGACGCAGACTGTCCTCACTTCCATTGCGAGTATTCGCAGTGACCGTCTCTCCAATCCGCCAAGCCTTGAAGAAGTGGCCCAATATGTCGGCTTCTCGCCACGAGTAATCCGAAAGCACTTCCCTGAGCTATGTCGCGAGATAAGCCAAGTCCATATTGCGAGTTGCAGGGTAAAAGTTGCAGCGCGTCAGCAAGCCTTGCGCCTAACATTGAAAGAAGCCTACCTTAGAGCTAAGCAGGATTCTCCTCGACCAACTCGCAAGCAGGTTAGTGACCACATGCCAAAGCCTGGCGTCATGCGAAGCGCAAAGGCCCGCGCGATTCTGCAACAGCTGGAACTCACTCTCCCTGATAAAATCGTTAACAATCCACCTCAACTGCACCACTTCGATAGAGCTTAACATGAACCCGATCCGTAAACTCGGGCACGAGAGCTCTTACCAATTGTTTTTGGAGCTTTTTCGTGTCGAGTTCGCTAACGACTGTTAGGAGCAGGCTTAATTCTTCATTATATGAAACAGGACACGACCAATCGCCGGGTGTTAGCATAGGCAAATGGACGCCGTTTTCACGCAGATGCCGGCTTCGGATTTCTTCGTAACGATTCACTGGCGATTGCTCGACCGCAATCGGATCAAAGCTGATGTGACGGCGCATCGAAATCCAAGTTAGGGTAATGGTATACCTCTGAAGTTGTAGGTGAGTTTTCATAAGCATGTGTCAGGGTTACATGCTTATTACATCCATCCCACGAACGGGCCTCCGGATGCTTAGTCTATGCGGTGATAGAGATGATCTACCTACAAATGGCCCTATGGTATGGACACGTTGCGATGTGGGCCATGATTCTATGGAGCACTAAATTAATCCCTTCCAAAAGGAAGGAAACGGATGGCCGCCCAACGACAGTCCGATTCGACAACCGACCCTCAGCCCTTCGGTCACGTGGCTATCTACAACAGTCATGCCTTGGACCAAGGCGTCAACGGACCACGCTTCCCGATACCGGACCGTCTTGAATTCGACACCCAAATTCAGTCATCCATCCAGCAAATCAACTTTCGTCAAAAGGCTGTATGGATGTGGCCGTGATCGCGCCGCCAGAGACGGAATGCTCAAGCACCTTCATTACGTAAAACGCCGTTACGGTAAATCCCGTAACGGCGTTTTACGTAATGAAGGTGCATATCTAACCTCGATGATTATCACCGAGCGTATCCAGGCGGACTTCGCCTGCGTTGGGTTAACCATTTGAGATAATCCAATGAAGCGTCTCCACTCACAGTTTCCCGATTTATGTCGAGCGGATGGATTGGCCTTCGCTAAAAGCGGCACCCGAGTGCGAGTGGGTGGCAGTGTCATTTGCCGACAGCGTCCCGGCACTGCAAAAGGCGTCGTGTTCGTTTCATTGGAGGACGAAACCGGCATCGCGAATGGCATCCTCTATGCCGATATTTTCGAAACCAACCGGCTGATCGTGACTCAGACACCGGCCCTCGTTTTAGAAGGTCCGGTGCAAATTCAGGACGGCGTGGTCCATGTTAAGGTAGAGCGGATCGAGCCTCTTCGGTCCACCCAACTACCGGATCAGGCAAGCCACGATTTCCATTGAGTTAACCAAGACCGTGGTCAATTCGCGCCATCAACAGTTCAACCTGTCGCGCTCCAGCTTCCGTCCTACCTTTCGAAAGAGGACTAACACCCGCAAGATATGGATTCGGCTCAAGCAGCCACGATACCGCACCATCTCCAAATACCTTTCTTCCAAGGTGCAAAAGTCGCTCGTAACGCAGGATCTTTTCCGACGGCCACTTGCTGAAACGCTTACCTTTTCTCGAGAAGAAAGAGGAACTAGGGATACCGAGAACGTGAGCGAACCCAGAAAGTGACAACTTCAGTTCATGAGCCAAATGACAAACCTCACTCCAACTTACGCCTTCGAGCGTGCGGCGCTCAAATTCGTCCTCACGCAATGCTAGGACCGGGACGACGTAAGATGAATGCTGTGCCACACTCACATACTGACTCCGGATCGGAGATTGATCAAGCGCAGTTGGAGCATCCCTGAGCCGCGACCGTGTCTTCGGTTATGTTTAGAACTACGGTTTTTCGAAAAGCCGACTGAAAGTTATTGAGCGTGGTGAAATGGTAACAATCACCAACTCGAGCGAACAAGTAGCCGTTCGACTTTCCGTCTGCTAGTCAAATTCTTCAGCGATTTTGGCCCGCAATTAGTTCAATTTTGCAACTGTGGCCAACTTATGGCTCCATCAACAAAGGCGTGCTGAAGAGAGTTAAGCATGCTCCAGTCTAGGACCAACGTCACAACACGCACGTAGATTGATGCAAAATGTGACAATAGATGGTGAACGATTTGATGCACAAATATTGTCGCACTTTTCGGCGAAAAGTTGATCACCACAAAATGTCGCGCTATTTTGATCACCATAAGATGTCGTCTTGCGACATTTCTTAATTACTTTACCAGTATACCTCTGAAATTGTATGTGAGTTTTCATAAGCATGTGTCAGGGTTACATGCTTATTACATCCACCCGACGAACGGGCCCCCGGATGGCTCTTGATAATTCAAAACGTCACCAGAGATGAATTCATTTCATTTAGAAAGGTTTGTTTATGAGATTTGTATCCATTCAGTCATCGGTGATAAGAAATGGATTATAACAAGTTAGACATCCCTTGGTGTCAGAAATCATTTGTTGTTCATTAGCAGGACCCTGTTATAGAGGAATTATCACATGGTATTTTTGTTTTATTGGTTTGGTAGATTGTGGTAGTATCAACTCGGCAACTCAGCACACGAACCCAGGGCACTACTGATGTCCGCTTTGGCGTTGATGTCGCAACTGTCCGTTTTAGTGGTGGCAATGGCCTGTCTCAGACAACGAGACATTGCTTCATTACACTTTCCCAATCTGATGTCTGCGAAAACGACCTAGAATCTCTTGATGGCTGACCGAAGGAATATTTTGTCATTACCCTCAATGCCGAGTTTGCGAACAAGTGCGATAATTGCCGCGGCCCATATTTTTCAGCGATTATGGGCTGGTCATATTCGTTTTTGCCGACATCGGCGGTAGAGGAACAAGGCCGTATCACAGACTCCACCAACCATTGCGCCGGCGATGCTTCCCCCGGTCATCCACAGAAAATTATTTTCCCAGTAAAAGACCTCGGCTCCAAAGCCTAGCAGCATCCCTAGGCAGATCATCCACGGCACCACCTCCAGTTGCCACCCCACCCGATGTGGGCCTTTGGCAGGCTTCTTCGCTGTCCGCTTGGGGCGCATGCAAGATCAAGCCTCCTTTGCATTGGGTTTTGCTAGTAGGCGAAGTGCGTTCGCAATCACTAACAGCGTGGCGCCCGTGTCTGCGAGGATCGCAAACCACAGGCTGGCGTGACCCATAAGGGTCAGGACCAAAAACACCGCCTTCAGCCCAAGTGAGAAGGCCACATTGAAATAAATGATACGCAGGGTGCGCCGGCCGAGGTGAATGGTCTCAGCGATCTTGCCCAGCTCATCCTCCATCAGCGCGATGTCGGCGGTCTCAATTGCGGCATCCGTGCCGGCCGCGCCCATCGCGATGCCGATGTTGGCGCTAGCCATGGCGGGTGCATCGTTCACGCCATCGCCAACCATGCCTACCACGCCACAGTTTTCACGGAGTGCCTTCACTGCTTCCACCTTGTTGTCGGGAAGCAGATCGCCGCGCGCTTCGTCGATGCCGACCTGACGGGCGATGAAATCCGCCGTGCGCTGATTGTCGCCACTGAGCATCACTACTTGCTCGACGCCGGCCGCGTGTAGCGCGGCAATGGCAGATTTGGCGTTGGCTCGCAGAGTGTCGCCGATGGCGATGATGCCGAAGACCTCGCCTTTGCATCCGCCGTGCGGGCGATGGCCTACCACCACGACCGACTGCCCTTTGGCCTCTATGCCCGCGAGGCGGCTTTCGATCTCTTCGGAGCACACTCCGAATTCGTGAGCGAAACGATGGTTGCCCACAAAATAGGCATGGCCGTCGATCATGCCTTCCGCACCGCGCCCGCTACGGTTCTGATAGCCTTCGGCTCGACCGTGGGAGACGTTTTGTTCCGCAGCATACGCAACTACGGCTTTCGCCAGCGGATGCGCGGAGTGCACGTCGATTGCCGCGGCGATGCGAAGAACCTCCTCCGACTCTTCCGCTTGAATGAGTTCGACGCCGAGGACGCGGGGCCTCCCTTCGGTGATCGTGCCCGTCTTGTCCACAGCGAGGCCCTTGAGTCGTCCGATGGTTTCGAGATGAGCGCCGCCCTTCACCAACACGCCGCGGCGCGCAAGCGCCGTCAGCCCGGCGACAATGCTAACCGGCGTGGAGATCACCAATGCGCACGGGCACGCGATGATGAGCAGAACGCAAGCCCGATAGAGCCAAGTATTCCAGTCTCCACCCATCAGCAAAGGCGGCACAAGAAAGATTAGGAATGCGACTACCGTCACGGCGGGCGTGTAGTAGCGGGCGAATACATCCACGAACCGTTGCGTGGGCGCTTTCTGTTCCTGCGCTTCCGCGACCAGCCGGATGATACGCGCGAGCGTGGTATCTCCGGTCGTCTTGGTGACTTTGATTTCCAGCGAGCCTTCGCCGTTGATCGTGCCGGCAAACACGGTGTCGCCGGGCTGCTTATCCACGGGCACGGACTCGCCGGTGATCGGCGCTTGGTTGACGGCAGACTCGCCGGTGATGATTTCCCCGTCGAGGGGAATGCTCATGCCGGACCTTGTGGCGACCGTGTCGCCAACCACGACCTGTTCGACAGGCAGTTCAACAAACCGTCCATCCCGTTTCACCATCGCAGTCTTTGGAGCCAGCTCCAACAAGGCTTCGGTGGCCCGGCGCGCGCGACGGTCGGCCCAGCCCTCGAGCCACTCGGCGACTCCGAATAGAAACACCACCGCCGAGGCCTCGACCCATTCGCCGATGATGGATGCGCCGATGGCGGCTATTACGACGAGAAGATTAATATCAGGCCGGAATTTCCTAAGCGCATTCCATGCCTTAGGTAGCAGGAACCAGCCCCCCGCAAGCATCGCGGCCAACGCAATGCCACCCACTGTTCCGGGTGACAACCAACCGCGCCAATGAACCAACAATGCCGCACCGGCGAGCACTCCGGAAACAGCCAGACTGATCGTCTCGCTGCGATTGCTGCCTTCACCATGATCGTGCCTACAAGAATGTTCGTGGTCAGGCATGTCGTGGTTCTCGTGTGTCATGGCATTTATTTTTGTAGGGTTAGGGGCGGCAGGATTTTTAGAACGACCAGGTAAAAAGAACCGGAAGCTTCGCTTCACCAAGCGAAGCACCGCGCATATGCTCCACAATCTCCAGGCACGCCACCGCGATCAAAAACCATGCGACCTCGGAGAGCGCGCGACCAATCACCCGCGGATCAATGACCAGACTGGGACGTGACCAATAAAGGCGAAAGCTCGGCCAGAGTCTCGGCACCTCGCGGTAGTATTTGTTGTAAGCCTCGCCAAAAAGCTCCCGCAGGCGCGTTTCCTCGGAACTGATCACGAAATGATGATAGCCCCAAAAAATGGGAGCGATGATCAAGCCGAGAGGCGCCGACCTTGCGACAAGCGCGAGGCCGACCACACCGAAAAATGAGAAAACATAGAGAGGGTTCCGGCAGACCGAATACGGACCGTCGCAACACAATTCGGTGTTTTTTCTGCCAGCAATATACAGAGCACACCAGATGCGGCCGAGCACCGCCGCGATGATGAGGAGGAGTCCGACGATTTCCAGAACCAGCACGGAAAGCGAAGTGCCCGGCGATGTCGTCAGAACGAGCAAGCCGACAAAACCCGCAGCAAACACACGACTGATGGGTTTGCGCCAGCGCGCAAACCTCGCCGAAAAACTCGGGGGCGTGGAAGGATGTATGATTTCAACAGTCATGAAGAAAGTAACCCGCTCGACGCGGCCACCGCTTTGCGGTGGCCGCGTGAGGCAGCTTCGCGGATGAGTTCAGACTGCACTCGTCCCGGTTTCACCCGTGCTGACACGCAATGCGGATTCGACGTGAAGGGTATACACTTTGCCGTCGCCCCGATTGCCCGTGTGTGCGGCTCGGGCGATAGCGTTACCCACCGATTCCGCCTCTTCGTCCGAGACCATCACATCAACCCGCACCTTCGACAAAGTGCCGATGACGGCCTCATCAAAAGAGTCCTTGGAGTGCGCGCGACCACGACCGAAGCCGCGCACGTCGGAAAATGACGCTCCCGTGACTGAAGTCAGATCATGGAGTGTCTCGCGAACCGCTTCCTCCTTCGAAGGACGAATAAAAGCTACGATGTTTTTCATGCGTTTTCCTCAATGGTCGTGTTTGTCGCCGCCGGCTTCGTCGCAGATGCAGGCATATTCGGCGCGCTTGCACTCGCCGCAGACTTCTTCGTGAAACTCCACGCGGTAGTTCTTGGGCCTGGCCTCGGCCGTGTCGCGAACCTGCACGACTACGCGATAGCCGTCGCCTTCGGGCAAAGGAGCGGTGGATACGAGCGCGCCATCCTTGGCGGTAAAGGCGAGTGTCACCTTGCCAGTCTTGGCCTCGGCTACGGCCGACACCACCTGGCCGGCAGGCGTCACGGGTTTCATATCCTTGTCGTAAAACGACACGATAACGGAACGGTCTTTTTCGACGAAGAACTCCACATGGGGAGCTTCCGCGGTGACTATTTTTCCGCCTTTTGGGCCGGGAATCGGCTTGGCGGCGAACGCTACAGCCGTGGCGAGCCGCGCGAATGAAGTGAGGATGATTTTACGGATGGTTTTCATGGAATGAAGAAGAGTTTAGGCGTCGATGTGGCGGCCCGTATGAGCACGCACTTGGATGGTGGCTGTTTCTGACGGAAGATTCTCCAGCGGCACGGAATACCTTCCCCGGCCGGGGACCAGACGAGGTGAGAAATGAGTCGTCTCGGTCCGCAGCTGGCGCTGCGAGGAATCGAGAAAAACAACGTCCAGATGAGTCGAGGCGACTGACGGCGCACCGGCTCGTTTATAAACGGAGCCGGTGATCGTCAGTTGTCCCTCTTTCGAAAGAATCACTGGTTGAAACACCAGGACTGTAGGGGAACGAACGGCAGTGAGTTTGATTTGAGCAGCTTCGAGAGGAAGCGAGGTCGAGGCATAGACTGCCGGGGCGATGCCTGTCAGAAAGACGAGAGCGGATAGTAGTTTCATGATGATTACCTGATTCAATTTCAGGCTGGGTTTTGTTTACGTTTGGCAGGGTGATCCCGCTCCACCCAGGCATAGAGCATGGGCAGGAGGACGAGTGTGAGCAGAGTGGCCGTGATGATGCCGCCGATGACGACGGTCGCGATGGGGCGCTGCACTTCCGCTCCCGAACCGCGGGCCAGCGCCATCGGCACAAAGCCGAGCGCGGCGACCAGAGCGGTCATGAGCACGGGGCGCAGGCGCGTGAGCGCGCCCTCGATCACGGCTTCGCGGACACTCTTTCCCTCTTCGCGGAGCTGATTGATGAAGGAAATCATCATCACGCCGTTGAGCACCGCCACGCCGGAGAGCGCAATGAAACCGACCGCTGCCGAGATGGAAAACGGCAGATCGCGCAGCCAGAGGGCGAAGATGCCACCGGTCACGGCGAGCGGGATTCCGGTGTAAACGATCACCGCCTGGCGCACGCTTCCAAAGGCCATGAAGATCAGGAGAAAAATCAGGGCGAGAGCCGCAGGCACCACGATGGCGAGACGAGTCCGGGCTTCCTGAAGATTTTTGAAAGCCCCGCCGTATTCCACGAAGTAGCCTTCCGGCATCTTCACCCCGGCTCCGATCTTCTCTTGTGCTTCGAGCACGAAGCTCTGCACATCGCGACCACGCAGATTCACCTGAATGGCCATGCGACGTTGGAATGCTTCACGGCTGATCGTATTGACACTTTCCGTCATGCTCACGTCGGCCACTTGGCCGAGCGTAACCAAACCACCATCGGTTGTTCGCACTGGAAGGTTGGAAACGTTCGCGAAGTCCTGTCGGGCCGATTCGGGTAAGCGAGTAATGATTGGGTAGCGGCGGTTGCCGTCCACGATCACGCCGCCCTCCACGCCGGCGAACGCAGTCTCGATGACCTTGTTCACCTCGTCGGCATGGACATTGTAGCGCGACATGGCCGCGCGATTGAGCATGACTTGAAGGACGGGAGCCTTGCCAGCAGCGTCGAACTCCACATCGGCTGCACCGGGAATTTTCTCCACTATTTCACGGACTTCTCCGGCGACCTTTTCCAAGGTATCGTAGTCGTCACCGAAAACCTTGATCGCGATATCGGCTCGGCTGCCCGAGAGCAGTTCGTTGAAACGCAGTTCGATGGGCTGGGAGAATAGATAACTCTGGCCTGGAAAATGGACCGCAAGTTCCTTTGACATCAAGTTGGTCAGTTCATCCTTGGTGATCGGACGCCCATCAACCTTTCTCCATTCGGAGGGTGGCTTGAGCATAATATAGCTGTCGCCTACGTTCACACCCATTGGGTCGGTCGCCACCTCTGAGGTGCCAACTCGGGCGAAGGTGTGTGTTACCTCCGGGAACTTTTCCAGCATCAGTTTTTCGGCACCGGTCTGCATTTCCAGCGAAGGCCCGAGGCCTATGCTGGTGGTGCGGATCATTTGAGCGGCGAGCGAACCTTCGTCCAACTGCGGAATGAATTCGGCTCCGAGGTGAGTGAACACCCACATCGAAAGGCTGAAAATGCCGATGGCGATGGCTGACATCAGCCAGCGCATGCGCAGACTGAAATGAAGGACTGGCGTATATATACGCTTAGCAATACGGATAAGGACGTTGTCCTCTTCGCTGACCTTGGCGGTCATGAAGAACGAACACAGAACCGGCACGACGGTGAGAGCGAGAATCAGAGCGCCGATCAGTGCGCAAACGACTGTAAACGCCATAGGCGTGAACATTTTCCCTTCGACGCCAGTCAGCGTGAACATCGGCAGGTATACGATAGTGATGATCGCCACGCCAAACACGGTTGGAGTGCCGACCTGTTTGCACGCGGTGAGAATTGTGTGAAGCCGTTCTTCCTTGGTTAGAAGCCGCCCAAGGTGCTGCTGACGGTGAGCGAGCATGCGCACAATGTTCTCAGCCATGACCACCGCGCCGTCCACAATGAGTCCGAAATCAACCGCACCGAGGCTCATGAGATTTCCGGATACGCCATAGCGCACCATGCCGGTCATCGCGAAGAGCATAGAGAGCGGAATGGCTGTGGCGACAATGAGCGCTGCTCGCCAGTTGCCGAGCAGACCGATGAGGATCGCGACAACGAGAATCGCGCCTTCCAGCAGGTTCTTTTCCACGGTGCGAATAGTGGAGTTCACCAAATCGGTGCGATTATACATCGTCTCGACTTCCATACCTGCGGGCAGTTTCGGCTTTAGCTCTTCGATGCGATCATGCACGCGGTCGGAGACAATACGGCTATTCTCACCAATAAGCATGAGCGCTGACCCCAGCACCGCTTCCGCGCCATCGTGAGTCGCAGACCCTGTGCGGATGCTTGAACCGATGCCCACATCGGCCACATCCTTCACCCGTAGCGTCGTCGCACGCGCGCCGGAGAACTTGATCGGCAGGTTGGCGATTTCCTCGGTGGTTTGCACGCGGCCGATGGCGCGCACGGTGACGGCTTCCCCTCCTTTCTCCACCACGGAACCGCCGGCGTTGGCGACGTTCTCGGCGATGACATCAGCGATCTCGCCCACGGTAAGGCCCACACTCGTGAGCTTCGCAGGATTCGGCGTGATGACGATCTGCTTGTCGTAGCCGCCCGAGGTGTTGACCTCGGTCACACCCGGCACGGTGCGCAGCGCGGGCTTCACGATGTAGTCCTGCGCAAGCTTCAGTTCCCGCAGACGGTCCACTGGATCAGCCGGAGCACCGGTGAAATCCTTCTTGTAGCGAACCGTGTAGTGGTAGATTTCGCCAAGGCCCGTCGTGATCGGGGCGAGCTTCGGCGTGACGCCGGGTGGCAGCTCATCAAGGACCGCCTGAAGGCGTTCACCGGCAAGCTGACGGGCCCGGTAAATGTCCGCGCCCTCCTGAAAAATCAGGGTGACTTGTGAGAGTCCAAATTTGGAGATTGAGCGGACTTCGAGAAGTTTTTCGATGCCGCCCATTTCCATTTCAATGGGATAGGTGACGAGTTTTTCGATTTCCTCGGGAGCCAGCGACGGAACCGAGGTGTTGATTTGAACCTGAACGTTGGTGATGTCCGGAACGGCATCGATAGGCAGCCGGAGGGCCGACCAAGTGCCGATAAATAGGAGTGCCACCGCGGCTAGCAGCACGATGACGCGCTGGCGCAGGGCAAACTCGAGGATCTTGTCGATCATGGGAAAAGGAAGAGTTGTTTAAAAAGAGAAGAGGAAGAGATCAGTGGCTATGGCCGCCGCCCTTGGTGAGACGCAGTTCGGACAGCCAGAGCTGATCGACCGGAGTCACCACCACCACGTCGCCGGCATAGAGGCCGTCGGTGATTTCGATGAAGTCGGCCGAACGCGCGCCTGTCGTGACGGGGGTGCGCAGGTAGGCGCCGCTGTTGACGACGTAAACGAAGGTGCTGGCGGCGCCTTCAAGGACTGCCGAGCGTGGCACCGTGAGCACGGTGGTCGGCTCAACCGCGAGTGCGATAGTGACGAAGTCGCCGAGTTGGTGCTTCGATGAAGCATCCAATTCAAAAATCAGGTCCACAAGCCTCGTGGCCGTGATCGTTGCGCGATCAATGCTGACTAGCTTCGCACCAGTGAAGGCAGATTTCTCTAAAGGCTCAGCCTGCTCGACAGTGAGCCGGGAACTGGCGAGCACGCGTGGCTGGAGAGCAAAGATCTGGGCTGTGATTTGCAGTTCGGCGCTGAGTGGACGCTCTTCGGCTTCGACTGTGAGCACATTGAGCGCCTTGACGACGTTGGAGGGGATTTGCAGCCCACGACCTTCTTTGAAAGTCACTCCCTCAGCGCTTTCATCGGCTCCAGCATGTTCAGAATGATCATGGCCGGCTTCTTCGGAAGAAGCTGGCTTTCCACATCCGACGAACACCAGAACAGCGCCGGCTAAACTGACAAGAAACCAAGGATTAGACTTCATGGCTTGATTTCGACGGGGTTAAGCTCGAGACCGGTGAGCTGCTGAAGCTTGAGTCCAGCGGCGAGCGTTTCGGCCTGCGTATCGAGCAGTGCCTCGACCGCATCGAGATAGCTGTTCTGCAACTCCACGTAAGTGGCTATGGGCACCGCGCCTGTGCGATAGTGACGATCGGCTAGGTCGGCAGCTTCTCGGAACTTCTGCACGGCGTCAGGCGACCAGCGACGGGATTCGGCGAACTTGGTAGCAAACGTTTGCGCGGAAGTGATAACTTCACGGTCTAGTTCGCGCAATGCGACAAAAACGGCAGCCTCGGCCTGGCGACGACGGGCATTGGCTACTCTAACAGCTGCTCCGGTACGGCCCGAGACGGGCAATGGCACGCTTAGGCCGATGCCGACGATGGTCTCGCGCTCGCCTATGTTATCACGCGAGAGGTAAGGACTGACACTGATGCCGGGGTAGCGTTCGTTGCGCGCAAGACTGACAGCGAAGCCCTGTTGCTCCAACTCCACCAACCGCATCCGATAATCGAAATTATTCTCACGGGCAGCGGCTAGGAGGTCGGGAGTAGCAGGCATCTCATTAAAACTGAGCGCGGGAGCTTTCACGCGTAACGGCGAGTCGACGGCGGTACCGCGAAGCTGGTTCAGCTCGATGAGGGAAGCCTGCACCGCCAGCTCGGCCTCTGTGGCTCGTCGTTGGAGTGCGAGTTCGCTCGCTTCAATCACCCGTGTTTCAAGCAACGGGGTGATGCCGGCAGGATCACGAGCGAGAAACGTTTCCTTGAGCGCGGAGAACCTGTCGGAAACTTCACGGATGGCCGAGGCTTTGGCGTTCGCGGAGTAGAGGCTGAAAGCCAGTGTGCGAGCGCGAGCTGTTAATGCGTTCTCAAAGCGAGCCACGCCGAGCTCTGCTAGCTCGACCTGCCGATTGGCGATAGCCTTGCGCAGGGCGAGCCGGCCCGGCCATTCGAAAGTTTGTGTGATCGATACCGACCATACGGTGCCGTCTCCTATTTTAGCTCCGGAGGAATCCTTCAGTCGCTTTTGACCGACATCGAAGGATAGCTCTGGGTCATTGAGTCGGGAGGAAAGACGCACGCCGGCTTTGGCCGCGGCGATCTCTTCCTGATAGAATTGGCGCTCGGGATTTTTGGCCGCGATTTCGCTGACGAGTGTGGATAGCGAAACAGTTTGAGTGGATTCGGTGGGTTCTGTCTGAGCGCGCGCGTCTCCAATAAGAGCGACGAGCATCAACCCGAGAGCCGGACGGATAAGAGGATGGGAGAAAAAAACAAAGGGATTCATAAAAACGGATAGGCACAATAAGGCTGTAAGTAGATTGAAACACCCCGAGAGAAGCGGGCGCGCACAAGCGTACCGCCACGGGATGGATTAAGAAAAGAGATCGATCAGTCCGCGCAGGGACCGATCAACCAACGAGAGAAGGCGCACGCGACAATGGCGCTGCGCGACGAACAAACTGCCAGACCGGAACCCAATGCTGGGGACGGTCGGATTCGGCGACTGCCAAAGTAGGCTCAACGGCCAACTGCGGAGTCAAAAGCTGCAAGCATAGGAAGCAGGTGCAAGCGACTAAGGAGGGCATCGGTGCCTTGATGATGTCGTTGCTTTGCTTGACCAAATTGCCTTCTGCCACACTGCCCCCATCGTGGTGACCGCAATGACTGCTGGCCGGTTCGTTGCAATTCACCGTAGCGCTATGTGGCACTTCTCCGGTAAGCAACCCCGCCGCTTCTAAATCGCAGTGGTGAGTTGTTGGCAACCAGAGGGCCAACAAAACAATCGCGATTATGTGACGAAACAGGGACACGTTCGCGACGAAAACTATAGTGCACATTTTGTCAAATCCAGTTTCCGAGCAGGCGCCATGTCACGTTGCGTAGGAGGCCAAGAATGTTGCCGTTAATCTGGATTAGTGCGCCGTGATGCACCTAGGACGTCGCTCACCTCGTTGCCTTCAAGCCGCTCCAGATAAATGAAACGCAACCCGCTCACGCGCCGGGGACACCTCACAAAACTGACCAAGCCCCAGCCATGGCTACCGTAGCATTTAATGAGGAGTTCAGGCACACATTTGGCACAGACCGGCGAGTGAATTGCCAGCGCGGGAATCGCAACTCACGACTCCCCTGTTTAGCGTATGCATCATACAGTCCACGTTTCCATTTGCGGCGGATAGATTGCGGTGTGTCCCCAAGCGTTTGACCACGTCTTCTACAGAGTCCGAAGGATCGGAGCGCGCTTCGATCTGAGGTTTGAATAATTCGCCTCGCAGAGTACTCAGTTTTCACGGCTCTGTGGCGGTCGTGGTTGTGTTTCCAGTAGATAGGTTTGGGCTAGCTTCAGAAAGTGCGTGGTGGGCAAAAGGACCGACCGGGGCTTTGCCAGAATATTTACTTCTGCGAGCTGAGATGAAAATCAGACGAGGCGTTGGGGCTTCGTTTTGACATAAGGTGTAAACGAAAGAGAACGCTGCCGGTAGGAAGATAACCGCCCTTCGGCTCACATCTAGAGCAATCATAGCTCAAGAAATTGTGGTTTCCGTCATCCCGTTACGGTAAATCCCGTTACGGGATTTACCGTAACGGGATTTACCGTAATGAAGGTGCCTATCAAAACCCGATGACTCTCACCGAGCATATCCAAGCGGACTTCGCCTGCGTGGGGTTAACCACAGGCGATCATCCCATGAAACATCTCCGCTCACAATTCTCTGATTTATGGCGGGCGGACGAGTTGGCATTGGCTAAAAGCGGCACCCGAGTACGAGTGGGTGGCAGTGTCATTGCCGACAGCGCCCCGGCCCTGCGAAAGGCGTAGTGTTCGTTTCACTGGAGGACGGACCGGTATCGCGAATGGCATCCTCTATGCCGATATCTTCGAGCCCAACCGGCTGATCGTGACGCAAACACCTGCATTGATTCTTGAAGGTCCGGTGCAAATTCAGGCCGGGGTGATTCACGTCAAGGTGGAGCGGATCGAGCCCCTTGGGTCCCATCACCTGCCAGGTCAGGCGACCCACGATTTCCATTGAATCTGTCGGAACATTGAAAGCTAAGAGGGTGCTTTTTTTAAGACGATTGTGGACAAATGCTCGCCATATCGGATACCGTATGTCTTTACGGTATCCGCGGTTTTATGGCAGAGTCCCTCACCAGTACCCAATCCAAAGTTCTCGCCTTTGTTGAGCAGTCAACGGCTCAGAACGGGCACCCCCCCACGATGAAGGAGGTGTCGCGTCACTTCGGCTGGTCTAGCACTTCAACTGCTCAGCAGCACCTTGGCGCTCTACAGAAGAAGGGGCGGTTGGACCGCATACCTAAAAGTCCTCGTTCCCTGCGTGTAACTAGACCTCTGCGACAAACCAGAGTAGACCAGACCGTAGCCGTGCCGCTAGTGGGACGAGTCGCTGCGGGGCTGCCGATTTTTGCCCTAGAGGAAGCTGAGGAAATCCTTCCACTGCCAAGAGGTTTGTTTAGTGGCAGCAGTCTTTTCGCTCTTCGCGTGAAAGGGGACAGCATGATGAACGCGGGCATATTTGACGGTGACATCGCAGTGTTGCGGTCGGGGCCTGAGTTCTCGGATGGCGACATTGCTGCTGTCGTCATAGACGAAGAAGCCACCTTGAAGCGTGTCTTTAAAAACAAGCGGGGTCTCCGTCTCCAAGCTGAGAATCCGGATTACGCTGACCGCGTCGTATCATCTGAGCAGATCAAGCAATCCTTCCGCCTCGCAGGCGTGCTGGTGGGAACCATTCGCCGATTTATCTGACCATGACGGCGACTCTCTCCCAAAACGACCAACGGCTGGCCTATATTGTGAAGGCCTTCGGCTGCCCAAGCTCAGGTATTGTTTCGCTGCGAAATAATCAAAAGCACTCGCCCGATCATGTTCCATACCTCGACTTGCTGTCGGACCAAGTGCAGGCAGAGGTTTCCCGGCTCCCTGATGCCGTGGCGGAATTTCAGGGAAAACCTGTGATGTATCTACTGGATGGCGAGGTAGGCGAACCTGATACATTGGAGCGAATCAACCTTCAGCAGCGTCTGGCGAATCGTGGCGATCATGCTGTCCTAGCAGTTGTCCGGCCCGGCGAGTTAGTCATTTACCCACTGAATCTCGACCGCAGGACCCTGAACGAAAAGGGTATCGGACAAACTTTTCGGGCTGCCGATCCGCGTGCGCCGTTTTTGTTCGACCAGATCGCCACCGGCTCACTGCCCGATCTTAAAGGTCAACCCAAGGCTTCCGATCCCGTTTTTGAAGAGATCAAAACACTACTCGACAAGGCGGTGGATGAACTAGTGATCAAAAAGAACCTCGATGGGCTGACGGTGCTCTCGATGACGGGCCGTGCGCTATTTTTTCGATTTTTGGTGGATCGCGAGATAGTGACAGATGATCTGATCAAGGACATTTGCCCAGCGGCGATAAGTGACTCCAAGGAATTTCGACTGCGGCGGGTGTTTTCCACACCTGAGCGGGCGGCACAGACCTCAACTTGGCTCGACATCACCTTTAATGGCGACCTCCTGCCTCTGATTGATCCATTGCCGCTGGATGCCTCTGAAGCAAAACGCACCAAAGCCTATAAGGAGGTTTTCGAGAAAGTTGGTTCCGAATCTGGGAATAGCGTCTTTGAGCACTTGGAGGCTATTCTGCGCGGCTGGGACAAGGTGAAAGAACAGCAATTGCTAGGCATCGACTGGGATGAACTCAATTTCCGGCACATTCCTATTGGCGTGCTGAGTCAGGTATATGAGAATTTCAGTCATCGAGTGGATGATCTCGATTCCAAAGCTCGCTCCGTGCACTACACACCACGCAGTCTTGCCAAGCTGCTTGTGGATGAAGCCCTGGCCGGATTGGAGACACCAGCACATAAGGCCAAAGTTCTCGACCCCGCTTGCGGTGCTGGGGTGTTTCTAGTTCTTGCTCTCCGTGAATTGGTGCGCCGCCGATGGGCTGCCGATAAGGCGCGTCTTGGCGACTCTGCGCGCCGTCCAAGCAAGCAGGTCATTGAGAGCATCCTCCATAATCAGATTCGTGGATTCGACGTAAGCGAGTCCGCCCTCCGTCTGGCCGCTTTGGGACTTTATGTGACCGTCATCGAATTAAATGAGATCACCACACCACCGTCTGCCCATCATGCTACCAAGGCGTTGCAAGGATTGGTACTCTTCGATCAACGCACAGAGCACGAACGAACCCAAACCGGTTTCGTGCTCGGCAGTTTAGGTGAGGGTGTAGATCAGAGGCAATTCGACGGCGAGTTCGATGTAGTTGTGGGGAATCCGCCATGGAGTATAGTGAACGACCCGGAGCGCAGTAGGGCGTTAGATCGGGCAGGAACCAGAACCGCCGAGCGTGTTTTGAAATCGCGCGGTCTGGATGACGCGGCCTCATCCTACAGCAACCCTGGAGGAGTCCCTGACCTGCCGTTCCTCTGGCGTGCTGCCGAGTGGGCGCGGCCTGGCGGCTTCTTGGCTTTCGCTTTGGACGCCCGTTTTATTCTCAAACAAACGCCAACTGGCATCGCGGCCAGAAATGCTTGGTTCCGTGCCATGCAAGTCACCGGCATATTGAATGGCTCAGATCTTGAGGAGACGCCCGTGTGGAAGGACATGAAAATGCCTTGGATTCTACTCTGGAGCCGGAACGCGAAGCCCGATCTGGATTCCCACGCCTTCCATCTCGCCACTCCCGTGCGGGAAGATGAACTCGCCAGCCGAGGTGAGTTCCGCCTCGATTACAAATCCGCCTATCAAGTCACCTCACAGGCCGTCATCGAAACACCTTGGCTGTGTAAGACGCTAGCCATCGGAAGCACTTTGGATGTGCAAGTGATGCAGAGGCTCTGCAAGGCGGCGAATAAACTATCCATTGGCACTTTTTGGCAACACGACAAGCCAGTGAGTTGCCGAGGCGTGGATATCAGGCCTTTTAAATTGGATAAATCTACAAAGCAGCCACTCCCATGTCCCGATTGGCTGATTGATCTTGAGGTATTCGACGGTGAAACGTCGGACCTGTTGAGCAACGGGCGCTATCCGACATACCGCGAGCGGCATGGCGAATTTGAACCCCAGCGCACGAAGTCAGAGAGCAATTTTAGAAGTCCATTAGTTTGTATCAGCCGAGGTCCTGGCGAGGATCGAGACGATGCCAAATCATTCCGTCTTCCAAAGCGGAAGATGGCATTCTCAAAAAACTTTTTTGGATACACAGCTTATTGGCACAAAGATTCGGCTTTGCTGAGTGCATTGTTGCACATCATCGCTCACAGTCAGCTCTTCCAACATTTCAGCTACATGCGTAGTGCTCAAATGGGCGCTCGTAAGCGCATCTTGGACAAGTCTGATATCGACGCCTTTCCGTTTCCTGAGATCGAAAAGTTCACCAAAGAGCAGCGGACCAAAGCCATACAGCTTGCTGACATGCTGGATTCTCATGTCGAAAGAGACTGGAAGGCCTTGGATTCATTCGTAGGCGGTTTGTTCGGTCTCACAAAGGCCGAGCAGCAGGTGGTGACGGATACCGTCACTTTCAATGGCCCCTACGCCGTGGTGCGCGAGCAGGCCATGCGTTCCGTGCCGAGAGAGGATGCATCAGCTTTTGTCCGCACTTTCGAGCGATCAATTCAACCATTCTTCAAAGCAGTGGGGCAGAAAGTGAAGGTATCGCTGATCCCTAGGTTAGAAGGAGACTGGCGACAGCCATGGGTTTTTTTGACTTTGCTAATGGATGGCGACAGATGGGAACCATCACCTAAGTTTATCGCTAGCCTCGTCGCAGAAGCTAGCGCCAGTGCAGCAAGCCGAGTTGTCATGCATTTGCCCGAGGGTGGTCTTGTCCTCGGTCTTCTCAATAAGCGTCGGTTCTGGACGCAAAGTCGGGCTAGACTCTGCGCCATGCACATTGTCGAAGAACATCTGGATCAGTGCTTTCCTCTGCCTGTCCGTAAATGACTCCCGGATTCTTCACCCGTGCTTATCAAGTGCCGCACCCCCGGCTCAAAGAAAGGTGGATCTATGCCATTCACTTTGCGCTGGTGAGGGCCTTTGAAATGATTCGGACGGACGGATTCGATCTGGCTGTCGCGGGCGAGGATGACATTACGTTCCGCTTGGAAGAGATGTTTGAGAACCGGCGAATACAGGATGAAGGTACCGATCTTGATCTCGGTTTTATTCGCAGTGTGACGCGAGAGAGCGCTGCCGCCAATCACGACGAATCAAGTATCGGAAGGAAACCAGACCTTGTCTTCCGCCTTAATAGAGAGCTTCGACACACACACAATCGTGTGCAGGACGCGCTGTTCGCTGAGTGCAAGCCCGTCGACCGCGCACACCTCCTTCGTGATCATTACTGCGCGGTCGGAAAAAAAACTTCGGGTATCGAGCGCTTCATTTGTGGAGCTTATGCTTCTGCGATGGAGCAAGGATTAATGGTCGCCTATGTGCGAGATGGATTTCAAATCAACCGAGACCTTGTAGATGCTCTATCTACCCCCAAGACCCGCATCGGTCTCGGCCAGCCCACAGCCTTATCCTGCGTGATCGAGCCTAATAGCAAAGATTGTCAAGGCCTTCACCTGACTACACATCACCGTTTGTTTTCATGGTCTGACGGCCGGCCAGCCACGCCCATCGACCTCTATCACTCTTGGCACAAGTGTTGTGGATAGGAAGGTTCCAAAGCGGCTGACGTTGCACAAACACGGTGACCAGTTTGTTCATCCTTTGGCGCAGTGGGATTCGTGGTGGCGGCCGTAGAAGCTGACCACGCGGGCGATGAAGACCGTTAGGCGCACTATGCCAATCACCGCCTTACCGATTTCCGCAGTAAGTGGCGGAAATAAAATGACGAGGTTAGTGTCTTTTCGCGAGACTAACCTCGTCATTCGCAATGGTTCAATGGTGAGCCTCTGTTGGAACGAGTTAGGTCCCCGTTCATGGGTTCGGCGTTTTATGAGCCCTTGATCAAGAAATGATCCATGCTCTCGTTTGGCCGCAATCGAAGATCTTTATGTCGAATATCTGACCCATTTTGGACTGCCTCGAATTGTGCTCTTTAGTGAGACTGGGGTTGTCACGTTCGTCGAGTCGACTCGAATCAACTGCTAGTCGGTCAAACGAAGAAAGTGCTCTCGCGATCCCGACAAACTGGTGCATAATTGACGCAACAAAAATGGTCGTCCCTTCGCTAACAAAGCACGAATTCTACATTTACGATCTCGAGCTAAATCTTCGAGGTGGAAATGGGACTGGTGACCTGTTGGCAAGACTCCGGGCCACCAAAACATATCTGGTAGACACCAACAGCAGCCCCAAACGGCTGGCTAGGCGATTCCCTCAGTTAAACTTCGTGATTGGGGCCACCCATTGCGAAGAGGCCGAGAATCTCGACGGCGTCCTTTTTTCCAATATCCCACCAGAGGGGTTTCCTAATATGTTTGTCACAGAAATCTCTCCAACTCCGAAACCTCACATTGGGTTTCATAGGGTGTCGCCGCACTACCGAGCGGTCTTAAATCAGATTCCGCCGCTGTCCAAAAACTCCGCGCAGCACCAGAAAGATCGAGAAAGCGCTGCGGCCGCGTTCCGGCGTCGAGTGGATCAACATTTTTCGCGTTCTCCGGCAACAATCCAAAGTCTACTTAATGCGATCCTCCTGCCGTGCCTGAATAACTACACTCTGAGCGCCCGCGCTGCAGAATTGCTGTTGGCGGCCTACGTGCAGCAGTCGAGGGCAGCGGATGCGGCTCGTCTGTTGCGGCCAGACTACCTCAATCTCCGGGGAGACCCGATGCTCATTGCGGAGGCTCTCCTTTATGGCTTTTCGATCGTTTCCGAGGATTCCGATGTTCGATGGATGGCGAAGCGAGCCGGCGTTGAGTTGGCTACTCCTAGTGAGCTCTCGGTCGGTGCGGAGCGGCTATGAGGTGCCGCGGTCCTTCGCAACTGTTTCCCGGAAGCGGTCGGGCGTAACAGCTACCCCGCATCTCGAAGGCGCGGGAGAATTCTAGATTGTCAGCGGTGCCGAGGTGCCACCGACGTAAGCAAAGTATCGGCCGGTATAACCAAGCAGGCGCAACACATAGGTGCGAAGCGTCGTTTCCAGAAACTCAAAATGCTGGTGGTTGTTGACGCCTTGGAAGAGACCTGTGTGCAAGACTTCGTTGCGAATATCGACGATTCGCTTCGCGTCCGCTTGTGCGGTAGCGGCAGCGACTCCGACTTGCCGGAACATTTCGGAGAGGTGGCGCTCGATTCCGACCCGCGGCGGATTGGCGCCGGTCAATCCCTTCTCCCGAAAATAGCCGTTGATATGGGGATAACCGTCCGCGCGCGCCCAGTTGTCTCGTAAGCATTCAAACGTCACGCACGCCAAAGCAATTTTCACTTCCTCGGCTAAGCCCTGAAAGACCGAGTGGTGGATATAATCGATGACGACGTGTAGCTGGCGCGGCGCACGTAGCGCGACGTATTGCGGATAACATTGCTCGATGAATTTCTTCACCTCGACATTGTCGTCAAACGGAGGCCGCCAGACCTGAATGGTCCCCACGGTGCTCCGTCCCTGATACAATCCTGATTTTGCCGGGTATTCTTCGAAGAAAAGCGCGACGCGGGACTCGGTGGCAAAAGACAACATCTCGATCAGATAATCCAAGGCGGCCCTGACCGCCGGTCGGTCGGGTTCTGCGACATTGCGCACCCAGACCTCGGTTGTGTCGCAAGCGATTCCACGTAATTTACTCCGGTTCGGAGGCAAGTTTGCGTCCTGATGCAGCTCGAAGACAAAACCGACGACGTTGAGATCGAGCTGTGTCCGTAGCGGCAGCACGCAATTTTGCAGTTTTGCGAGATAGTCGGCCATAGACTACGGGTCCGGTGCTTAACCGATCAGGTGCCGGGCTGGAGCGAAAATCGGTCGATCCGCCCGCAGAAAAATGGGATAACCCGCCGCCGGTCCATGTTGTAACGGAAGAGCCAACTTCCCATGCGGCGTGGCCCTATCTCTTCCGGGATCTTGGCTAGTTCCTCGTCGGTCAGCAGGCAGAAGTTGAGAATGTCCAGCATCCAGGTGCGGTCCACGCCGTTGCCGGTGCTCTTTTCAATGAGGTCGAGCCGAGTCTCGGAGAGGAACTTTCCCGCGGAGATCGATTGTGTTGCGAGCAAGCGATACAGCGTGGGCTCCTTCACTTTTAGGATGGTCAGAAGGGCGATGAACAAACCGTGCGTGAGCTGGTTCTTCGGCCGCGACCCATAATAAAGCGCAAGCAGAGCAAACATCCGCTCGATCTCCCGCAGCGTCAATTCGAAGTGGCGGACAAACAGATTCACGCTGCGACCGAGAATGTCGCTATCATCTCCAGATACCGGCAGATCGTAGTGCTGAAAAAGCCGTCGGCAGAACTCGTCGCGCCCTTTCCCTTCGTATTCGCCGGGTTGATGGCTGGGAAGATCCACGAACAGGTTGCCGAACTTGAGCAGGTAGGCCCGCGCATCGACCGTTTCCCCGTAGACCGTGCGCACGTAGCTTTCGATCTGGTCGCGATTCACGAGAAGGATGAACGCGATTCCCTCGACATCGAAGAGGTGCTTAATGCGTTCAAGCAAACCCAGCGCGAAGTCCGGTCTGCAACGGTCGAGTTCGTCCACCACGATCGTGAGCGGGAAACCCTGTTTCTCCCTGACGACCGCAGCGAGTTTCGCAAGGCTCCTCTTGAACGACTTGAGTGCATCCTTCTCGGTCGTGTAATGTTCGATCCGCTTTTCGATCACATCGGCGCCAATTTCCGAGGCTCCGGTGGCAAGCTCGGTTCCGATCTCCTTCAATTCTCCCAGATGGCCGGACTCGACCGCTCCGAGCGTCAGGGCGCGCAAACCAACCTTGGCGCCCAAGCCGGCGAGCCGCTTGCCCACCTCGACCGCCGTCTTTTTGAATTCCCGGCGAGGCTCCGCGATGCCTTCCGCGGCAAGGCGTTTATCGACCAGCTCGAGGATTTCACCCGAAAAGGACACGAACGGGTCGTCGAAGTAGTCGGAGGCATAAGCGTCGAAATAGATCACCTCCAGTTTCTGCCCTCGCAGAAAGGCCCGCCACATCTGTGCGAAGGTGGTCTTCCCTTCACCCCACGGCGCGTGAAGAAAGATAACTAGGCCCTCCTCGACGTTCCGTAGCAGTGATGTCAGCGACTCCGCAAAATCTTTTCGCCCAAACAATGCGTCCTTGAACGGGGCTTGGTCGTCCACCACAACGGCGGGAGGGAGCAGCTTCATTGCAGTCATCGTGCTAATTGCCAACCGGACCACCAGCGAAAATGGCGGAGTGAGCACCGGGGCGTCAGACAGGAGCAGGCTTTGTGGTTTGAAGTCTGCCAATCACAAACTAGCGGTAGTGAAGGAGATATTGGGGCACATATTTGCCCGCCCTCTACCGCTCATCTGGTTCCTCCTGGGCTTTGTCGAAGACGGCAGCCGTAATTTGCGATATATCGGCGGAGTGAATTTCGTCAGCTCCAAGGTAGTTCGGCGTGACCCCGTTTCTCACTCTTTCGCGCAGTGGGATTCGTGGTGGTGGTCGAATAGGCTGCCAACGTGGACAATAAATACGAACAGTGCTCCACTCACGGCTTGGGCGTAGGCCACCCGCCGTGCGGACGTTTGCTTTGCCAGGGAAGATGCCGCTGTAGTCCAGTTCAGATAGCTGAAATTGATCGCTAGGGGCGGCATAATCACGTCGAGATGATGCACTTAAATCGAAAGCATCCGTTACGACGAGATGCTTAATCTCTCGTGGTAATTTGCCCTAACAAAGGAGTAGTCCCGCGTAACATACTTCCCGATGTAAGCAAGTCACCGTTGTTCATTGCTGTTCCGTCAATTTTTGGTCTGATCGACTCATAAAGGATCAGCAAGATCCACTGAGACCATAGTTGATTCGCAACATCAGCAATTCTACCTGACGCGCTCCTGCTTCCGTCCTAGCTTTAGATAGAGGGGTAGCACCTCCTAGATAAGGGTTTGGCGCAAGGAGCCAAGATACTACACCGCCACCGAAAACTTTTTCCCCAAGTTTTAGAAGTCGGTCGCAACGCAGGATCTTTTCTGATGACCACATACCGAACCGCTTACCTCTTCTCGAGAAAAACGAAGAGCTAGGGATACCGAGAGCGCGCGCGATTTGTGAAAGTGACAACCTCAGCGCATGAGCCAAATGCTCAACTTCGCTCCAACGGACGCCTTCGAGTGTGCGTCGCTCAAATTCGTCCTCACGCAATGCGACACC